>CAZVSQ010000007.1:0-22932 GCA_964629925.1 uncultured Ruminococcus sp. | reverse complement strand
CTCCACGTTGGTATCTGCGGCGAGCACGGCGGCGATCCCTCATCTGTAGAGTTCTGCCACAAGATCGGTCTTGACTATGTATCATGCTCGCCCTTCCGTGTGCCGATCGCAAGACTGGCTGCTGCTCAGGCTGCTGTTAACGATAAATAAGCAACGGCAACGTGACGGCAGCGTGACGGCAGCGTGACGCTGCATCCAGCGCCGCCTTTGTATAGCTCGGCTTTATCGGAAGTCGCGGCACAACGGCGGGTCTGAAATTGGATAAAACACAAATTAAACTCCGTCTGTCTTTTGGCAGGCGGAGTTTTTGACAAGAAAAGGCAATGCCGCGCGGATGTGCTGCATTGCCTTAAAATTTATTTAAAGAGTTGTTCCAAATCTATATATTCGCACAGTGTGGCGCTGTAGCCGTAAGCGTCTTTGACTCCCGGCACCCATTCGCCGCGCGTAACGCGCGTTTGAAGCGGCGCCTTTGTCTCCCAGTTATAGTTTCCCTCGATGGTATGCACCTTTGTTACCTTGCCTTTGGAATCGGTTTCTACGGATTCCACATATCCGATATGAAGTCTTCCGTCGCTGCCGGGGCGCTTTAATGCGGAGGTCGTAAACAAATCGCCGGGCTTTGGAGCGTAGTCGTTGTCAAGGCGGTTATGCAGCGCTCCCAGTTTTTTTGCCTGGACCGCAAGCTCGCTGACGTGCATTTTTGCGGCAATGGGATTGGTTTTGCCGGTTTCATCGGCAAATTGATCGAGCGCGCACCAGGCAAATACGGCGCACCACGCGAAATAAGAGGGGACATTCAGCTAGCAATGGGCGTTTATCTAGGTGATCTATGTGCTGCTTTTGTTGCCCAGCTGTTCCTGCAGGTGATTTATCATAATGCTGCGCAGGCTGTCCATGACCGTTACCGTGGCGTAAGCGCGCGTTCCGCCGTTGATCACGCAGTAAATACGGGCAGTGCCTTCCTTTTGCCCTGTTGCTATCCCTCCCGAGGCGGTGATCGAAACAATTGACGGATCCTCGCTGTAATAGGTTCGGATGCAGGCAGCCGTACCGTTCGGAACGTAACTGTTGAAGTCAAAGGAGTCGTTAACGGCAAGCGTTAATTCGGTTTTGTTAAGCGTAAGCGTGGCCGCCATCGGCAGAACCGTTACTCGGCAAACAGCGCTTACACCGTTTTTGAGCGTGCATCTGATGTTTGCGGTTCCGGCTTTGAGCGCTGTTACAAGTCCGCCGTCCTTTGCGGCAAAAGCAACTTTCTCGTTATCTGAGGAGTAGGCGCGGTAGTAGGCGGCGGCTCCGGAGTTTACATAACTGTTCAAATCGTATGTTTCGCCGATACCGAGCATTAATTCGGTCTTGTTCAGCGTCAGCGAAGATGCCATAGGACAGACCATTACAACGCAGCTGTCGCTCAGCTCGCCGCAGGAGCATGTTATGGTCGCGGTTCCTTTTTGCAGAGCCGTGATAAAGCCGTTTTCGGAAACCTCGGCGATCTCGGGCGAGTCGGAGGTGAAGCTGAAAGACGAAATCTCCGCATCGGTGTTGACCGTAAGCTGATAAGATTCCGTTTCGCCCAGCTTAAGCGAGTCGGTGTTCAGCGACATATATGTCGGTTCGGTCGCCGGTTCTGTTGTCGGTTCAGAGGTCGGATCGGTTGCCGGTTCGGTCGTCGGTTCGGTCGTCGGCTCAGAGGTAGGCTCAACAATCAAAAAAACTTCCGCATAGGGTTTGCCTATGTTTTCTGCGCAGGCCATTTCGCATAGATAACGCTGAAGCTCGGTGGCGTCCTGAATTGAAATAACGCCGTCGCCGTCAGCGTCCGTTATCCGCAGCTGTTCCTCGGATAACGGAGCTTCTTCTTTAGCGAGAAAAAGCTGGAGCGCTGTTACGTCCAGAATATCAAGCTTTCCGTCAAAGTCGCAGTCGCCTATCACTGTGTCATCCGCGGCAAATATCCGGGTCGGATCATCGTCGGCGGATAGCGCGGCTGCTGCGGGAATTGCCGCTGCAGCAAGCAATAACGACAGCGCAAGGGCTGTAAATCGTTTAAAAAACATCAAATCTATCTTCCTTTCAGCGGAAAAAGGACGCGTCACAAAAACGCGTCCTGATTTTTTGATTTAATACACATAAACGGGCGTGCCGTAGTCAGTGTGCTCGTAGATGTATTTTACCTTATCAAAGGGGGTGTTTACGCAGCCGTGCGAGCCGTTTCCTTTGTAGATAGTGCCGCCGAAGCTTGAGCGCCAGCTTGCGTCGTGGATACCGTAGCCGCCGTAGAAGCCCATCCAGTAATTTACGAATGAGGAGTAGCCGGTACCGGTAAGCGTGGTGTCCAGAGCACGTGACGTCATTGTGAACTTGCCGGTAGGCGTATCGCACTCGCCGTCGGCGTTGCCTGTTACAACGTCGGTTTCAAGCGTAAGCTTGCCCTTTTCGTAGAACCACAGGTGCTGCTGCTTTATGCTTACCTCAACATAGGTTCCCGAACCTGCAACATTGCTTTTATGTGTGCTGTTTGATTCTCCGGATTCTTTTGCCGCCTTGATGCTGAGGGTGCTCCAGGTGCCGTTGACCGTCTTTTTGTTTATCTTTTTATACGGCTGTACACGGAAATAATAGGTTTTGTCCGCTGTGAGCTTTTCGGTGGAATAAGAGGTATCATCGGTGTTGCCAAGGAGTTTATATTTGCCGTTTTTGTCCTCTGCCATGTAAATGTTATAGCCGGAAGCCAGCTTTTTGGCTTTCCAGTAAAGGGTTACGCGGGTGTTGCTGCTTATTGCCATCAAATCTGCCGGAGCGCCCAGTCCGCTTATAAGGCTGATCGTTTTTCCTTCCTCGGAGTAATACTTAACGTTGTTGACGGTACGGAAGGGAATGACCCTGTATGTATAAAGCTCGCCTTCCTTAACGTCCTTGTCCTCAAACTCGGTCGTTGTGCTGTTTACGGATTTGCAAAACTCAAACTTATTGTCGGTTGCTTTGCAGGCGCGGTGAATATCGTAGCCTGTTGCCTTGTCGGTTTTTGCCCAGCTGAACTTAAGAACATCAGATGAGCGTTCGGGCTGAAGGTTTGAAACCTCGCCTGTTTTTGTCAGCACTTCGATTTCCGAAGCGGGACATTCGTAAATCACGCCGTCCTTTTGGGTGTACGCGGTCACTCTGAATTGGTAACGCGTTGTGGGCGTAAGCTTATCAATTGCAGCGGCAGGCTTTTTTACCTTTGCTGAAAGCGAATACTCGCCGACCTTGTCAATATCGCGGAAGTATACATAATAGCCTGCGGCGTCGTCAACGGTATCCCAGGTAAGTGTGATTTTTGTGGTTTCAACCTTTGAAGCTTTTATATTTGAAATGCCGCTGAGCATGGTTGAGTGCGGTCTGTCCTTTGACACTGAGGCGGATAAAGCGACATCGTCGGATTTTACGGAGTCGGAATCGCTGCGGTTTGCCGCGGCAAAGGAAACTACCGAAACGCCCAGTACGACGACGATAACGCCGATAAGAACTGCAAGAGCTGCTCTGCTCCTTCTCATATGAGTTCAATCCCCTTTTTCTTTATGGTTATAGCTTTACCGAATATATTATAGCGTATTTTGTCATAATCTGTCAATTGTTAGCTAATACTAATAATAAATTTGATTTTTTATGTATTTTTGACATATATTGCGGTTCCTAATAATTCATCACACGCGGAACAAGGTGAAAAGCGTCGCCCGCGCCGAGGATAAAAGCGGAAAGCCCCATAAGCCGTCCTGCCGTATCCCGCTTTATAAAAGCATCACTGTGCCCGACGCAAGAGCAAACAGAAGGTATGCTATGTCAAATATAATTTCACCGTACTTAATATAAACCGCTATAATTATATGTATTACTGCCTGTCGATATGGTCGACCTTGGCTATAATATCCTTTTCGTCGATCAGCCCGATTTCTTCATATCGGCTGTCGAGTGATTCTCCGCGGTTATCTCCCAATACAAAAACCTTGCCTTCGGGAACATTGTACGGAACCTCGTAGTTTTCTCTTACACCCGAAAACGTCGAGCCTTTGATGTAATCCTCGCTCAGCTCACTGCCGTCGACCAAGATCCTGTCGTTTTCGTAGTCGAGCCATAAGGTCTGGCCGCCTGTTGCGATAACGCGCCTGATCGAAACATCATCGCCGTATGGGAAAACTACGATATCGCCCGTTTTGGGCGCGCCTTCAAGCTTGACGGAAGCCGCCTTGTCGCCGTCGGCTATGGTGTCGAGCATTGAATTGCCCTGCATGGTGTAGTAGGTGTAATTGTCCTTATGGAAAAAGGAAATATAAATTATAGCAGCGGCAAAAATGACCGCAAGCGTTATTAAAATGCCTTCAATGATGAAAAAACGCTTGTTTTCCTTTTTTATTTCGTATTCCTCGACTTCGTCGATAAGCTCCTCGGCGCCCTCGTCGTGCCACGAAACCCTGTATTGTTGTTCTTTTGGCTGCAAAGGTTCACATTCAGCCTGAGGTTTGGGGATATTGAGCTCGGGGCTTTCGGGCTCCGGCTCTTTCGAAGCTTTATAAACGCGTGTTTTGGGAATAGATATCGTTTTGGCAGCATGCGGAGGTCTTCCGCAATAGGGGCAGAATTTCAGCCCGTCCGCAAGCTCCTTTTGACAGTGATTGCATTTCATAGTCTGAATCGATAATACCTAACTTTTATATGTTTTCTGCATGTGGAAAAACTGTGTTCCGTTGGCGTCGTAGCCCTCAACTACTAACCGCGAAATCGTATAGCCGTAGTCCCTGATTTGTTTATCCAAGTATTGAGTAATTGAAACCAGCCTTTGTTTATATCCGTCAAAAAACAGGTTTTCGGGATGTTCTTCGTTATCTTGAGTCGGGTTTTCTTCACCCTCGGGGGTATAAACACCGAGATAATAGTATTCAAGAACAAGCGCGTCGTCCTTGATATGAGGCTCGGGCAGGCTGCCGTCGACCATAAGTCCTAAGCTGTCAACAAATTCCAACAGCTCTTTATAGCTTTTTTTGGGGGCTTCGGTTTTATCGCTCTCTGTCGAAGATGTTGAGGCAGGAGAGGCAGTCGGGGCGGTACTGGACTTATTCTCCGATGACGGCTGCGTAGCGGAAGCGGAAACGGTCGTTGCGGGAATGGTGACAAGCTCGTCGTCGTTTTTATCGCCGCTGTTTTTTCCTGAGATAAAAAATATCACTATTACAGCTATACATGCCGCCGCAAGCGCAGCTATCATAAGAGTCTTTGTAGTTATCATTCTGGTAAGCGATCTGCTGTTTGAGCTTGAGACCGGCTGCCAGTTTTCACCGGATAAACTTCCGCTGCTTTCATCAAAAAGAGAATGACCGCAATACGGGCAGGCTTTTTCGTTGCCTTTCAGTTTTTTGTCGCAATAATAACATCGCATAATGAAAAGTCCTTTTTATATGGGAAAATTTTGTTGGCTTTTGGCGCATTTGCTCGGTGAGTGGCAGATTTTATATAATTAGAATATACGGGTTTTTGCTTGAATCGAGCTTATTCAAGTATGATTGAAGCTTTTTGGCACTTGTTGATATGTCGCCTGTAGTGGCATTGCCGCCGGAATGGAAAAATTGATCTGAACCGCTGTCGTCTGCGTCATCGGAAGTCCTGTATATAAAGCCGCAGCTGTAGTCGCTTGGGTCATCTGACAGACCGGAAAACGATTCGGAGTCCATTTGAACGGTATCCAGTCCCGTTTCGGGAGCTTCATCCTGATAGAATGCCGAAACAATGGGATAAAAGCCCTTGAAGGTAGAGTCCTGGCTTTCGCTGTCTTCGCCGGGTTCGGCAGTTCCGCCGGAGCCTACGTTGCCTCTGCAGGAAAGGGATGAGTCGATTTTCCACATTTCGCCGTCGCTTTCAAAAAAGAAGATGTGCGCCGAGCTGCCGCTTGATTTTACAACAACAAGCTGCTGTGTTCCCGTGTCGGTAACGGCGTCAAGGTCGATCCCGGCCTCGCTCAGAAAATCAAGAAAAATCTTGGGCGGATTTTCGATATCCAGCAATGTGGGCGCGGGCAAAGTAAAGTCGGGAACAGTTATCGGCTGACGCGTCGGCGCGGAATCCTCGGTAGCGGCTGAGGCTGTGGAAGATGGCTCGGTAGCGGAGTTTGGGATTTTCGGAGGATTGTTTTTCGAAGCGTGCCTGTTTGAAACAAAAAACATTACGGCGCCGCTTATGAACAGCACTACCGCAAGAGCCGTTATAATTATTCCTGCCATGGCGGCCGCGCTGTATTTGTTTTTCGGTGATGGATCATTCTTTGCGTGTTTCATATTTTTACCTCTATATTTTTGCAGGGGACATCAACGCAGTCATATTATAGTTACGCCGCACAGAACACAGTCCCAGTCATACAGAACAACTGCCTGACAATTCGATATAGCGCGCTGAGGCTCGTCGAAAACAACGCGGATAGTGCTGCCGTCAAGCTGATATACCGTCGCCGGCTGTTCCTTTTGATTGTAGCGCACACGCGCCGAAACGCGCAGCGGCTGTTCGATTTTGTCAAAGGCGATAAGATTGAGCTCGTCGGCGATCAGCTCCCTTGAAAAAAGCTCGGAGTTGGGGCAAAGGACGACCTTGTTTTCTTTAAGGTTCTTTTCCTTGACGTACATCGGCTGAGGCAGAGCAAGCCCAAGCCCTTTTCGCTGACCGACGGTGTAGCGGATTATTCCCCTGTGTTTTCCGAGGACTTTGCCGTATTCGTCGACAAAATCGCCCTCGGGATATGATTTTCCGGTGTAATTCTCAATAAAGCCGGCGTAGTCGCCGTCGGGTACAAAGCAAATGTCCTGGCTGTCGTGCTTGCGCGCGTTGATAAAGCCCATTTCTTCGGCGAGCGCGCGAACCTGCCCCTTTGTCATTTCGCCGAGAGGGAAAACGGTTTTCGCAAGCTGCCGCTGAGTCAGCGAATACAGCACATAGCTCTGATCCTTGGTGACGTCCGGAGCCTTTTTAAGCAGGTACCGGTTTTCTTTTTCGCTGTACTCGACCGAAGCGTAGTGACCTGTCACAACGCAGTCAAAGCCGAGCTCCTCGGCGCGCTGAAAAAGCTTTCCGAATTTAATAAAGCGGTTGCAGTCAATGCAGGGGTTTGGGGTGGCACCCGTTTCATAAGCGTCAATGAACCTGCCGATAACTTTTTCGTCGAATATATCTTTAAAGTTGTAAACATAGTGAGGTATGCCCAGCTTTAAGCATACGCTTCGGGCGTCCTCGGTGTCGTCAAGCGAGCAGCAGGTCTTTTCAGCCGCGCTTTCGCCGCTGTCAAACAGCTTGAGCGTTACGCCCGTGCAGTCATAGCCGCGCTTCATCATCAGGTACGCGGCAACCGAGCTGTCAACACCGCCGCTCATGGCAATAAGTGCTTTTTTTGCCATATCAGCCACCAAGACGGATCATTTCGTCAATGCAGCGGCGCGCGTTTTTTATCGTGCTGTCATCGAGAACGATCTCCTCGCCGCCGTTTCCGATAAGGCAGTTGTAAACATCCGTAAGGGTTGTCGCCTTCATATGCGGACAGATAAGCTTTAGGCTGAGAACGTGGAATTTTTTGTCGGGGCACATGTATTGAAGGTGCTCGGCAATACTGATTTCGGTTCCTATAATGAATTCCTTTTTGTCGGACTTCACAGCGTAGTCGATGATCCCCGAGGTCGAGCCTATGTAATCCGCCTGTTCGCAGACTTCCGGCACACATTCGGGGTGAACAAGAAGCTCCGCGCCGGGATAAAGCGCCTTGGCTGCGCGCGCCTCGTCGGCAGTTACGCCGGCGTGAACAGGACACCCGCCGTTGAGCAGCTTTATGTTTTTGTCGGGGCACATAGCCGCTACATGAGTGCCGAGGTTGCAGTCGGGAATAAACAGGATATTCTTGTTTTCAATGTTATTAACTATCTTAACGGCAGACGATGACGTAACGCACACGTCGCAAATGGTCTTAAGGTCGGCGGTGGTGTTTACATAAGCCACGACCGTGCAGTCGGGGCAGATCTCTTTGACTTTTGCCACAGTCGCCTTGTCCATCTGGTCAGCCATGTCGCAGCCCGCAGAGGGCGCTGAGAGGATAACGGTTTTTTCGGGAGAAAGGATCTTGCAGGTTTCCGCCATAAAGCGAACTCCGCAAAGTAGAATGGTTTTGTTCTTCACCTTAGTTGCGTCGACGCTCAGCTTATAGCTGTCGCCCGTAAAATCGGCGATCTCGCAGATCTCGCGCGCCTGATAGCTGTGGGCGAGAATGCAAACATCCTTTTCTTTTTTCAGCTTTAAAATTTTTTGCTGTAACTCGGAAATATTCATAACGGTAAACAACCCTTTCTCAATAAAAGTATATACGCTTTCATTATACATTTTCAGGACGGTTTATGCAATAGAATACGACATTTTTCTTTGAGCATTATTTTTTTTGCTGCTTATTTTTTCACAGCAGAATTATAAAGAAGCGCAAAACTGAGGCCGTTTTTTTCACGAATAAATGTTGTTTTTCACATAATATTAGGGAAAGATTTAAAAAATATGGTAAAAACGAAAAATAATTTTGAAAAACTATTTACATTTAGAGCTTGGTATGGTATAATCAGCTTACGAAACAGAGTAATGCTACAAGCAGCTGTGTTTACTTTTGCCAATCAGGAGGATAATTATGAAGAAATTTATTACAGTGATGATTGCAGTAATGATTATGGCTTTTTCGAGCGTATCTGTATTTGCCGGTTCTGTTGACAGCCCCGTTGCTACTACAGAACCCGAGACACAGGCAACTACAGTTGTGCCGAAGCCCGATGACGGCGGAAAGTCACCTAAGACCGGTTCCAGTGATATTATTGTTTACATGATGATCGCTGCTTCCGTGATCGCTTGTGGTGCTGCTTCTGTTGCTCTCGTAAAGACTGCAAAGAAAAACTAATTCAGCAATCATTAAAGCCTCTGCTTTAGGCAGAGGCTTTTTTGCTGTTTGGCTTCACAGAAAAATCAGAAAACCAACACATAAAAACCAGTAATCACAAGGCAAAAGGCATTGACATTATGTGCCCAAAATGGTAAAATCTTTGGTATGTGGTGATGAATTTATGAATGAAAAAAAGAAAAAGAAAAGAATACTGATCATCGTTATCGCTGTTTTCGGCGTCATCTGTTTATGCTCTATAGGATACCTTGTAGGCAAAGAGCTTGGAATCTTTAAAACAGGCAAAACCTACGAGGAGGTCCGCGAGTCTTACGCGCCGAACCTGACTATAGGAACAACCGTCGATAACGAGGAACAAAATGAGAATCTGCGAACGTCCTACGCGCCGAATCTTACCAAGCCGTCAAATTCGGTTACAGCGCCGCCGGTGGACAATGAAGTCGACTTTGACGGACTCAGAGCGCAGAATCCCGACGTTTACGCGTGGATCTATATTCCCGATACAAATGTTTCGCTGCCTGTTTTGCAGAGCACTGAGGACGACAATTTTTATCTGGATCACGACGTTTATAAGAATTACAGTTTCCCGGGCGCGATCTATTCCCAGTCGATGAATAAAAAGGACTTTTCAGACAGGGTAACATTGCTTTACGGCCATAATATGCTCAACGGCTCCATGTTTGCCACCCTGTATTCGTTTGACAATCAGGAATTTTTTGACTCGCACAAGTATATTTATATTTATACCCCGGACAGAAGGCTGACATATGAGGTAGTGTGCGCGCATGAGTATGACGACAGACATATCCTCAACTCATTCAATTTTAATGACGACAGCGTATTCAGCGACTGGCTTTCTTCAATGAAGAACCCTCATTCGGTTTACAGCCATGTAAGACAAGATGTTGATCTTGATTTAAACAGCAAAGTATTGGTTCTTAGCACATGTACAAACAGTGGCGACGGACGTTTTCTTGTACAAGGAGTATTGGTAAGTGATGAAAAAACAAAATGATGATACCTATTCTCAGGAGAACGGCGTCATCGATCGGGATGAAGATCTGCTTGAATCAAACTCAGCCCCCGAGATAACACCTGAGGCAAAAGCAGATGAGCTTTCAAAATCTGACAGCTCGGGTTCGGAGATCGCCGATGAAACGGTTTTTTCCAAAAGGACGGCAAGGGATCCCGCCGACAGATCCGCACGCAGCTCAAAATTTGCCACCTCGGACGATATGGCGGATTTTAAGTTTATCAAGCGTCATTCAAGCGGATCGTCGCATTCGGGCGCTTCGCACCGTCTGAGCAGCTCGCATCATTATGACGAACCGGAAGAAGCAGACGACATGCTTTTGGCGGTATCCTCGCGCAGATCAAGCGGTTCGCACCATTCAAGCGGCTCGCACCATCACGGCAGTTCCGACCAATCGGATAAAACGTATGTGGCATCAAACCGCAGTTCAAGCAAGCGCCATTCAAAAAAGCATCGTTCAAGCGGTTCGCACCATTCAAGCAGCTCGGATGAATCGGACAGCCTGTATGTTTCCTCAAAACGCAGCTCCAGCAAGCATCACTCCAGCGGCTCGCACCATTCGCACCATCATCATAAAAAGAAGATGAAAACATGGAAAAAGGTGCTTATTATAGTTGTAAGCGTAATACTTGCGCTTGTAATTGCTGTGGGCGGCGTCTTTGTCTATCTGAGAATAAAAGGCAAAAACGAGCTGTTTAACGTTAATTTGGATATGTCGGTTCCGGATACGATCTCGGCGGATATTCAGGACAACGGTGAATATATTGTTTATAAGGGCGAAAAATACAAGTACAACAAAGAGGTCACCAACATCCTATTCATGGGCGTTGACAAGCGCTCGATAGATTCCCTAAAGGAAGAGGGAACAGGCGGTCAGGCCGATACCATCGTAATGATCGCTATGGACATGAAGAACCGCATTATGAATATGGTCGCTCTGCCGCGTGATACCGTTACCGACGTTGCGGTGTTTACCCAGGGCGGGCATTATAACGGCATGAAGAAGCTGCAGGTCTGCCTTGCTTACGCATACGGCGACGGAAAAGCAACAAGCTGTGAAAACACGGTGTCGTCGGTCAAGCAGATATTCTATAATGTGCCTATCAACACATATTTCGCGCTTGATCTTGACGGAATTGCCGAGGTGAATGACGCTGTAGGCGGCGTTGACGTTGTATCGCCCGAAACTATCGGTCAGTTTACCGAGGGCGAAAGCTATCACCTTGAAGGCGACCAGGCGGAAAGATTTGTAAGGGACAGAACAAAAACCGAGGTCGGCGCAAGTATGAAGCGTCTTGACAGGCAAAAGGTGTATGCCAGAAGCTTTTTGTCAACAATGACTTCGTCGATCAAAAAGGATATCACAAAGGCTGTTTCCGTGTATAACGAAACCGCGCCCTATTCATGTACGAACCTGAACGCCGCAAAGGTCACATACCTTGCCTCGGAATTTGTTGCGGGCAAGGGCATGTCATCGCAGATCTCAAGCGTGCCGGGTAAAATATCTCTTGACGAGTCAACGGGACTTGCCCGTTATGATATCGATGAGGAAAAATTCTTTGAGCTGTTCCTCAGCGTCTATTATGAAAAAGTAAAATGATAAAGTTCAGCCCGGCGCTTTATGCGTCGGGCTGTTTCTATATCAGCGGCTGGTCAAATTCGTAAAGCGCCTCGTTTATTTGAAATTTATCGTAGATCCCGTTTTTGATAAAGTACTCAACAATAATATCCGCCTTGTTGCTGTGCGAAAGCGCGTAGCCCGCCTTCATCAGCATATCCCGCGTTTCGTCAAGGCTTAGCTCAAGCGCCACCGCAAAGGAGATCACCGTCGGTTTGGCGGGGCGGTAATCGCGGCGGCTGCGTATTTTTGAAAACAGCTTTCGGTCTATCTGCGCCTTTTTGTAGCACTGGGCGTCGGTCATGTGCTTTTCGTCGATCTTGCGGAACAGCATTTCCGAAAAGCTTTCGTCAAGGTGATCCAGCGCGTCGTTGAGCGAGGCTGCGGCATACGGCGCAAAGTCGCTTTGAACAGCTTTTTTATTAACGCGCATGCCCGTGTGCGGCCGGGAAGCTTGGGGAGCGCGCATTGCGCCCGCAAAGTCAGCGCTGTCATCAAGCGGCGCGCGTTCCTCACACTCAACGTGCTGCGGATAACACAAGTCAATATATCGTTTTAAATCTATCAGCGTTTCGGCGCTGATTTTTTTATGCCGTTTAAAAAACATACCGTCACCTCACAAAAAAGTATATCATTTTTTTGGCTCATCGTATAATGATATATTGTGAATATACGCGCAAATCACGCTTTTTTAAAATTTTTTCAAACTTTTTTTCAAAAAATTGCATAGTTGCATGCATTTTTTCGCGTTTTGGAAGGTATAGTGAGAGGACTTCTTAAAAGCTGTTCTCTCACGCGGAGGTGAAGTAAATAAAAAAGAAACTGAAACCGAAAGAAAAACTGTTTTGCAGTTACTTTATCTGCACGGGCAGCGCCGAGGATTCTGCAAAGCGCGCGGGCTATAAGAAAAACTGCAAACTTGCGGGCGAAAGGCTGCTCTGTGAAGAAAGGATCTTAGACGAGCTGGAGCGGCTTACGACGATGAGAAAGCGCATCCTGCCTCAGCTTGCCGCCGCCGGCTATTACCGGATGGCGTTCGGCGGAGTTGCCGACGCGCTTAAGCTGCTCTATACCGAGCATCCAAGCGATGAACAGCTCAGCGAAATGGACTTGTTTATGATTTCGGAAATCAAAAAGCCAAAGGACGGAATGCTGGAGATCAAGTTTTTCGACAGGCTTAAAGCACTGGAAAAGCTGGGTGCTCAGCAGGAGAACAGCTCGGGCGTGTCTGGGCTGTTCGACGCTATCGGCAGGGGCGCAAAATCGTTGGGGAGTGACGCCGATGATTAAGACGTTTTCAAAAAAGCAGCTCAGGGCGCTGAGCTGGTGGCACGAAAACTCGCCCGACTGCACGCGCGACGCGGTGATCTGCGACGGAGCGGTGCGAAGCGGTAAAACCTTTTGCATGTCGCTTTCCTTTGTGCTGTGGTCGTTTTACGCGTTTAACGGAGCCGACTTCGGGCTCTGCGGCAAAACGATCCGCTCGCTGCGCAGGAATATGGTAACGCCGATAATTCCGCTGCTTAAACGGCTGGGCTTTGACTGCGATGAAAAAATAAGCGAAAACAGCCTTACCGTCAGCTTCGGCGGCAGAAAAAACCGATTCTATCTGTTCGGCGGAAAGGACGAGGGCTCGGCGGCGCTTATACAGGGCGTAACGCTTTCGGGCGTGATGTTTGACGAGGTGGCGCTCATGCCGCGTTCGTTTGTTGAGCAGGCAATGGCACGCTGCTCGGTTACGGGCTCGCGGTTCTGGTTCAACTGCAATCCCGAGCACCCCGAGCACTGGTTCTACCGCGAATGGATCTTGCAGGCGGAGCGCAAAAACGCCTTGTACCTGCACTTTACAATGGATGATAACCCGTCGCTGAGCGACAGGGTAAAGCGACGCTACGAAAACCTTTACTCGGGCGCGTTTTACGACCGCTTTGTCCGCGGAAAATGGGTAGCTGTATACGGCGCGGTTTACCCGATGATGGCTCAGGAAAAAATGTATTGCGAGTGTCCGCAGGGCGAATTTGAGGACTACTGTGTTTCCTGCGATTACGGAACAGTAAACCCCACCTCAATGGGGCTTTGGGGAAAAACAGAGGGCGTGTGGTACAGAATAGACGAGTACTATTTTGACTCGCGCAAGGAGGGCTTTCAAAAGACCGACGAGGAGCATTACGCGGCTCTTAAAGCCCTTGCGGGCACGCGAAAAATCAGGCAGGTAATAGTCGATCCGTCGGCGGCAAGCTTTATTGAGGTCATACGCCGCCACGCCGAGTTTAGGGTAACGCCTGCCAAAAACAATGTTGTCGACGGAATAAGAAAGGTGTCGGGCGCGCTTAAGGATGGCAAAATACGCATCTGCTCTAACTGCCGCGACGCCAGGCGCGAATTTCAGCTCTACCGCTGGGATCCTGCGCGGCGCGATGACGCTCCCGTAAAGGAGAACGACCACGCCATGGACGACATCAGATATTTTGTGACAACAGCAATGGACAACGGCGGCTTTAAGGTTATTGCCGCCGAAAGATAGGAGGAAAGAAATGTTTGGCAGAAAAAAACGTCCCGCGCAAGCTTCGATCGTTACAGCGGCTCAGACCGTGCCGCGCGATTTTTGCTCGGAATGGCTGCCGCTTGCGGCTCCCGCCCAGACAGAGGCGGAGCGAAGGCTGTACGCCTCAATAAAAGAGGCGGTGCCGCTGATCGACGCGGCGATAGGGAAAATTGTCAGACTGATAGGTAAATTCCGCGTCAAGGCTGACGATCCGCTCGCCCAAAAAACAGTCGACGCGTTTGTGCGCGACGTGCGCGTGAACGGCTCGTCCGCCGGGCTTGCGGCATTTGTAAGCGAGTACCTTGACAGCCTGCTGACCTACGGCGAGGCTGTGGGCGAAATGCTCCCTGACGAGAGCCAAAACGGAATTTGCGCCCTTTACAACGCAAGCCTTAAGGACGTCAGCATCAAGGCGGGAGCCTCGCCGATGGAGCTTGTGGTGTGCAGCCGCGGCTTAGGACTTGACCGCCCTGTTGAAAACCAGGCGCTTGTTTTGGCGACGCTTTTCAGGCAAAAAAGCGGTACCGTTCGCGGCACCTCGCTGCTTGAGGGGCTTCCGGTGATAAGCGGAATACTGACGCGCATTTTTAAGGCGGTAAAAACAAACTGGGAGCGCACGGGCGATATGCGCTTTGCTGTTACCTACGACCCAAAGGACGGCGGCTTCAGCGAGGAAAACGCGCGTCAGATCGCAAGTGAGTGGAAGCAGGCGATGCGCAGCGACAGGGTGTGTGACTTTGTTGCGGCGGGCGATGTTAGCATAAAGGTCATCGGCGCCGAGGCGCGTATGCCAGACTGTGAGGTGCCCGTTAGGATAATGCTTGAGCAGCTTGTGGCAAAGCTGGGTATCCCGCCGTTTTTGCTTGGGCTTTCATGGTCGAGCACCGAGCGCATGAGCGCCCAGCAGGCGGACATACTCACAAGTGAGCTCGAATATTACCGAGCGGCCGTTGAGCCGGTTATAAGAAAAATCGTGACCGCTCACCTAAGGCTTGCGGGAGTTCACGGAGGCTTTGAGATCGAATGGAACGACATCAATCTGCAGGATGCTGTTGAGCTGTCACAGGCGCGGCTCAATAACGCACGCGCAATGCAGATAGAAAAGGAAAACGGTTTGGAGGGATATGATGAATTCTGACGCTGTTACAAAGGCGGCGTTTATAGGCGGCGACACGGGAGAAGTGACCGCCGCCGAGCTTGAGCTTATCAACGCCTACACCCGAAAGCCGCTTAAGGCTGAGGAGGTATTTGTGTTTTCGGTGGTGCTGTGCGACAACGACGTCGACCGCGACGGCGAGCGCTTTACCGTTGAATCGCTGTTTGCGCTTGAAAAGCTGTTTGTCGGCAAGACGGGCATATTTGACCATGATCCCAGCGCCAAAAACCAGACGGCGAGGATATTCTCCTGCGCGACCGAGAGCATACCGTCGCGCAAAACGGCTGCGGGCGATGATTATTTCCGACTTAAGGCGAGGGCGTATATGCCCGTTACCGACGATAACCGCGCACTGAGAGAGGCTATCGACAGCGGAATAGTCAAGGAGGTAAGCGTAGGCTGCGCCGTTAAGCACACACTGTGCAGCATTTGCGGCAAGGAAATCGCCGCCTGCACTCATCAAAAAGGAGAGCGTTACGGCGGCAGGCTGTGCTGCGGCGAGCTTTGCGAGCCGATCGACGCGTACGAATGGAGCTTTGTTGCGGTTCCCGCGCAAAGGGAAGCGGGCGTGACAAAAGCCGCTTTTGGAAAGGAAGAAACAATGGACAACATTTTGAAAAAGCTTGAAAACAAAGAGAGCTTTACACTCAGCATGGGCGACTGTGAAAAGCTGATGCGCTACATAAATGAGCTTAAGATATCAGCCAAGGACGGCGTGTATTTCCGCGATACCCTCACTGCCGAGGTGCTCAGGTTATCGGCGGCGGTGCAGCCCGATATCTCACGAGAAACAATGGAGAGCATAGCTAAAACCATGAGCGTGGCTCAGCTTAAGGAGTTTAAGGACGCCTTTGAAAAGCAAAAAGCCAAGGCGTACTCGCCAAAGCCACAGCTCAGCCCTAACAAATCAAAAACAAACACCGGATCATTCGGACAGTTCACTATTTAACGGAGGTATTTTATGAACGTAAATTTTAACGGATACGGAGAAAACGTATTGACATTTATCGCGGACAGCGGCCTTACCGAAACAGGCGTGCCCGTAAAAATCAGCGACGACGGAACCGTGGCCAAGTGCGTCGGAAACGATAACTTCTGCGGTATTTGCGTCGGTCTGCGCAACGGCTACGCGGCTGTTCAGCTCGCGGGCTATGTAAGAGTTTCCACAGCGGCAAGAATCGAGCCCGGCTACAAAAAGCTTGCCGCGGGAAGCACCGGCAACGTCGCGGTCAACACCTCGGGCAGAGAGCTGCTTGTTGTAGATTCTACCGCAACAGAAGCGGGAATCATTCTTTAATTTCAGGAGGTAAATAATATGGCTAATTTTGAGAATATTACTATTGAAAAGGGTATGTATCAGGGCAAGGGCAGCCTTACCGATGTGCTTGAACGCCTTGATCCCTCCGAAAACTACGAGGGTACCTCGCTTGAAGGGCTCGACGCTTTTTCGCGCCAGCTCAAAAGATACGACATCAAGGTGAGCGGCAGAGGCAGCGACTGCGTTGAAAAGTTCTTCCAGAGCTCAAACTCGGCGGCGCTGTTCCCCGAATATGTAAGCCGTGCCGTGCGCCAGGGTATGGAGCGCGCCGATATTCTGTCCAATATCGTGGCTACCGTTACCGATATCGACGGCATGGATTACCGCAGCATCGTGTCCGACGCCGCCGAGGACGACAAGACCTTGAAAATCGTGGGCGAGGGCGCGGTCATTCCGCAAACCAGAGTAAAGACAAGGGAGAACCTTGTAAAGCTCCACAAGCGCGGCAGAATGCTTGTTGCGTCCTACGAGGCGCTCAGATTCCAGCGCCTTGACCTGTTTACCGTTACGCTCAACCAGATCGGCGCGTACATTGCCAGAGCGCAGCTTAAGGACGCTATCGATGTGCTTATCAACGGCGACGGAAACAACAACGCCGCGGCTAATGTGGCTGTTACCACAAGCGGCGCACTCAGCTACGGCGACCTTGTAAAGCTTTGGGCAAACCTGAGTCCCTATGAGCTGAACACCATCCTCGCGCCCACTCAGGAAATGCAGAAGATTCTTGAGATGACTCAGATGCAGGACGCCAACGCCGGCCTTGACTTCCAGGGTACAGGAAAAATGGTGACACCGCTGGGCGCTTCGCTCCTTCACGCTCCCGAGATGACGTCGGGCAAGATCATCGGTCTTGATAAAAACTGCGCGCTCGAAATGGTACAGGCGGGCGGCGTTGTTACCGATTACGACAAGCTTATCGACCGTCAGCTTGAGCGCGCCGCTATTACCTGCACCGCGGGCTTCTCAAAGATCTTTACCGAAGCTGCCAAGACGCTGTCTTAAGGAACGGAGGTAAGTGCATGAACATTGCGAATGTTACCGCTCGCTTTGCCGTACTTGCCGAAATCGACAGCGCCGATACCGCTCGCTTCAGTCCGCTGATTGAGGAGGCGTGCCGCTATGTGCAGTCGCTGTGCGTGATCGATCAGCCCGACGGCGACCGGACTGCGCGGCTTGAAATGCTCAGCGCGGTTTACGCTTTCAGATTATACGGACTTTTGGGCGATAATCAGCTTACCCAGTTTGTTGCGGGTGACGTCAGGCTGACGTCATCCGCCGACAGGCTGCAGCGCGCTGAACAGCTTTGGAAGGAATTGGCAAAAAACAGCGCGGATCTGATCCGCACGGACGAATTTATTTTTGGCAGGGTGATTTAATGAGCTTACTTAGCTGTGTAGACAGAGAGATCGGCCGTTACGGCTCAAGCGTAACGATAGACCAGGGCGGCGACAAAATCAGCACAAAAGCGTTTTTGGAGCCGCTCCGCTACCGCAATAAAATCTATATCGGCGGCGAATACCGCACGCTCGGCTTTTTGCGGCGTGAAAAATACCTTTATGTCGGAAAGTCGGTTCACCGT
Organism: uncultured Ruminococcus sp.; assembly: GCA_964629925.1. GTDB lineage: Bacteria > Bacillota > Clostridia > Oscillospirales > Acutalibacteraceae > Ruminococcoides. The sequence goes on along the minus strand of CAZVSQ010000007.1, from coordinate 4,742 downwards.
TTGGTTGAGAATAGATCCGTCATAGAAACGCAGGGCAATAAATATATTGTAAAAAGATGCGAAACCTATTTCGTCAGGGACACGCCCGTTTATGAGTGGGCAATTCTTGTTCCGTACGGCGAGGAAAGAGAGGATGACTATGACACAGATACGCCGGCATATGGACCGGCTGATTATCAGGCTTAAGCAGCGCGCGGCTTTTACGGGCGTAAGGTTTGTGCGCGAATACGGCAACGACAGCATGGAAACCCCTGTGCACGGACACATAGCGGTTGTCGGAATTACAAAAACAGAGCGCAAAAAGGGATATATCGGCGGCTATTTGTCCTCGTCCGTAAAGGGAGAAACCTACGGCGCTCAGGTCGAGATACGCGTTTACGCGCCTGCCGACGAAAACGGAAGCGGTCTTTCGGAGCTTGTGTGCGAGCTTATGAGCGGACTTGAAGAAGCCGACGAGGAAAGGGTAGTAAGCGATATTACGGCGTCGTCTATTGAGTTCGACCCCGACGTCAACGCGATTTTCAGAAAGGTTGAGTTTTCAATGGAATTCTGCCTTTGCGAGGAGGGATAAGGTTGGAGTTTTATTTTGAAAACGGTGCCGACCTTATCATCAGAGTCGACGGCGCTGTTCTCGGCGGTGTTACTTATTTTAAAAGAACCGTTAAAAATGACGCGGATCATATATATCAGTTCCTCACGGACAAGCCGGTCGTCAGTATTCCGCGCCGAAAATATAAGCTTGAATTTAAACTGCGCTGCTTCGGCGGCTGCATTTTTGACAATGAGATACACACCATTACCGTAAGCGGCGGCGACAAAACAGAAGCATATACAAACTGCGTTGTGAAAAAATGTGTGTGCACGGCGCACCCTGAGGACGCGCTGGAATATTCCGCCGTTGTTGAGGCTGAGGAGAGGAGCGCTGCGTGTGAATGAGGCAATGATAGAGATGGCCGAGGAGGAAACGGCTGAAAACTTCAACCCGCTCAGCGAGAGGCTTGAGGTTGATATCATCCGCTACAGCAGGGCGCTGCCCGAGGAAGAGGAGGCAAAATCACGATGAATCTTGTACCTATGCGATTTAAGGGCGTTGAGTGGCACCATAATCCGCGCGAGATAACGTTTGAGTGCGCAAAGCAGATAAACGAGCTCCACGCCCCTTACGGAAGGTCTTACATACAGAACACAGGGCGAAGAAACATGCTTATCAAGGGCGAGGGCGAGCTTTACGGCGAGGACTGCACCGAGCAGATTAAAAGGCTTTTTGAACTGTTTAAAAGCGGCGGCAGCGGCGTGCTGGCTATCCCTAAGCTCGGAACGGTTCACGCCGTTTTTGAAAGCCTTAAAATCAAGGGCGTTCCCAAGCCCGACGTGCTGATATACAGCTTTGTTTTCCGCGAGGTCATGGAGCGCGAGGTGATGGACAAGCCTGAAAGCTACATGCCCTCAGACGGCGAAACGCTTTGGGATGTTTCCTACCGCTTTGATATTGTGATAGACAGGCTGGTGGCGCTTAACCCCGACATTAAGCGCCCCGATGAAAACCTCGGCGGAAGGGCGGTGGCGCTGTGCTGACATTCAAGCTGAAAAACGGCAAGGGCGTAACCGCGCTCGAAAAGGTCATTACTATTTCGTATGACTGTGATTTAAGCGTGCCTGCCGACAGCCTGACTATAACCTGCCCGTATGACGGCGATATCGGAAAAAACGCCGATATTATCTATGCGTATGATGAGGACCGGCTTGTGTTCGCCGGGCAGGTCGACAGCGTTGTTGCGGTCAAGCGCGCCAAAGGGGTTATTCTAAAGCTCAGCGCAAGAAGCCCCGCGGGAAAGCTGCTCGACAACGAGGCTGAGCCCGTGACATATCTTAATCCGACCGCATCCCTTATTGAAAACAGGCATCTGCGCCCGTTCGGGATAAAGCTTTCCGAAAAGGATTATGTTCCGTATTACGGCATGCTTAAAATCGACAAGGGCATGTCGCACTGGCGCGTTTTGCAGCGCTTTTGCCGTTATCGCTATAACAGCGAGCCGCGCATTTCGGGCGACGGAAAGGCGTACCTAAAGGGCAGTCCTGCCGTCGGAGAGGTAAAATTTTCCGATACCGGCGAGGGCATTGGATATACTTCGCTTAAGGAGAACAGGCGCAGGCACGCGCTGATTTCGGAAATCAGGCTGAAATTTCAGCAGACAAACACCTACAGCTCGGTGATAAAAAACACGAATCCCGAGGCAGAATCGCTTACGCGCGTGCGCTATGTAAACGCTGCGGCTGACAAAACAACGCTTCAAACAGCCGATAAAATGTTTGAAAACAGCAACCGCGACAGCTACGCTTTGGAGCTTACCTGCAAGGGCTGCCTTACGGGCGTTTTGGGCTGTGCCGCCTCGGTGAATGACAGCGTGCTGGGAGAGATAAGCGAACTTGCGGTCAGAAAGGTAAGCTATTCCGCCGACAGCCGAGGCGAGAGCAGCGTTATATTACTTGAAAAGGAGAATTTTGATGTGGCTGATGAATTACATAACTAATCATTCCATGACGTCGCCCGAGGCGGCAAAGGGCGAAACGAACACGGGCGGCCCGGGAGGAACGGCGGTCGCTTCATCCTCCGAGCACAAGGCGCTTGAAATGTGCTTTCCGTACGGTATATTCAGCGTTGCGCCGTCGGGCGAGCGCGCGGTCGTGCTGCCGCTTGAGGACGGCGAGGTAGGGCTGGGCGTGCTCAAAAAAGCGGCGGGGCTTCAGGAGGGAGAAATAATGCTCTACTCCAAGGGCGGCGCGTCGATAGTGCTCAAAAACGACGGAAGGGTATTGATAAACGGCGAGGAGGTATCGCATGGTTGACGCAAAATTAAAAAACGGCGACCTTGCCGCCGACAGCGCCGGAAACGTCGAAACGATAAGCGGTATCGACGCTCTGTTTCAGCGCGCGCTTATCTGCCTAAAAGTGCCGCTCGGAAGCTTTATATATGACAGAGAGCTCGGCGCGCCGCACTCGGATTCCGACGCTCAGCGGGCTGAGCTTATGCTCGGCGAGGCGCTTGCGGAGTATCCCTCAACAAGCGTAAAGGTGCTTTCCGTGACAGGCGGGAACGCAAGACTTGAAATCAATGTTAACGGCGAAAGCCGTGTAGAGGAGGTGCGTCTTTTTGGAGACGTATAACGAAATATATCAAAGAATGAAAAACAGCTACACCCAAAACAGCGGCGGGGATTTTGACGAGAGCGGCGATATAGCCATCCGCATGAAGGTGCTTGCGGGTGAGATATACAACATGCAGACAAGCCTTGAATGGATGAAGCGCCAACTGTTTCCTTCTACCGCGTCGGGCGTTTTTCTTGACCGCTTTGCCGAGCAGCGCGGCCTTGCGCGAAGGGCGGCGGTAAAGGCGCGTGGTCAGCTTGAATTCAGGTTGAACGAAACAAGGCTGACGGCGGTAGTTATCCCTAGGGGCACTGTAGTTTCGACCGACGACGAAAGCCCGGTAAGGGTTTATACCACCGAGGACAGCCAAATCGCTCCGGGTACATATTCGGTTTTGGTTCCGGCGGAAGCCGAAATCGCTGGCTACCGCGGAAATATTTACGCGCACTCGGCGGTCGTGCCGGTAAGCGTGCCGTCGGATATCGACATTTTAAGCAACCCGAGCATGTTTACGGGCGGCGCGGACGAGGAGAGCGACACAACGTTGAGGGCGCGTATCCGCGACAGCTATGTAAGCATGCCAAACGGAATGAACGCCGCTTATTATATTGAGCTCGCAAAATCCGTAGACGGTATCTCAAAGGCGGGCGTAATGGCGAGAGCAAGGGGCGCGGGCACACTTAATATATATGTTGCAAGAACCGACGGAACCGTCACCGACGCTCAGCTTTTGGCGGTTCAGAACCTGATAGACGACAACCGCGAGCTAAACGTCGACGCGGTCGTTATGCGCGCCGTCAGCGAAATGTATGATATGATAGTGACCGTTACGCCGATGGAGGGCTTTACAAACGCCGAGATAGTGACAATGTGCACCGACGCGTTTGAGGACTATGTAAATACCATACCGCTCGGCGGAAGGCTTTATTTGTCGCGGCTCGGCAAGTATCTGCTCGATACGGGCTGCATCAAGACATATGAGTTTGACCAGTCGATGGCTGATATGACCGTTCCGGCTTCCACATTTTTTGTCACGGGCGACGTGACGGTGCAGGTGGTATGATGAGCAGCTACGATTCAATGAAAAACAAGCTGCTCCCTCTGGGACTTTACGGCTTTGCCGAGGGCAGCGTTACGGATAAAGAGCTGACCGCGTACGCCGCGGCGCTTGACCCGCTGTTTGACGAAATCGATGATATGATAAAAGAGGGCTTTATCCCAACAGCCGAGAGCGCCGGACTGAGCGAGCGCGAAAAATTCATAGACCGCGAAAAGCCTCTGCTTACCGCCGCGAGAAGAAGGGAGCTTTTGATAAATCAGGAAAAGGCGGTTTTGTGTGACGGAACCGCTGCCGGCTTCAACCGCTTTTTAAGCAGCTGCGGGCTGACGGATTTCAGGGTTGACGAATTTCCATCCGGACAAAGGGTAGCGATACATATCAACGACGACCTCAACGAGGGCGAAAAAAGCCTTATCGGAAACAAAATAGCTCAGGCGGCGCCTATACATTTGAATGTGCAGTTTTATTACTGAACCTGACAGCGCCGTATTCCATATAATAAATAAGCCAAAACCGGCTCAAACCCATAACCGA
>CAZVSQ010000006.1:0-23622 GCA_964629925.1 uncultured Ruminococcus sp. | reverse complement strand
TTGATTCGTGTACTGGGTGCAGCGTCACGCTGCCTCGCGGGAACGGAAGTTTTGTCAATTGCAAACTTTTGATTCGTGTACTGGGTGCAGCGTCACGCTGCCTCACGGGAACGGAAGGTTTGTTAATTGCAAACGTCTGATTCGCGTATTGCCCTCCCGTGGCAACGGGTCACACTTGTCACACACATCACAGTAGTTTTTATATTTATATATATATTATAAATTATAAATACACATCAGCAAAAACATATTATTATAATATAAGTGTGATTTCTGTGATGTATGTGATAATGGCTTATCCAAGCCGTTTTCAGCGTTTTTCATCTGTGATTCATCCGTGCTTTATCTGTGAGCAATCGGCAGTGGTGTTCCTTGATATTTAAAAAACTTTGTGTTACAATAATCATATATACTATAGAAAAGGGTAAGTTTATGGCTAACGATAAAATCATAGTCAGGGGCGCCAAGGAGCACAACCTGAAAAATATCAATGTTGAGATACCGCGCAATCAGCTTGTCGTCATAACAGGCCTTTCCGGCTCGGGAAAAAGCTCGCTCGCCTTCGACACGATCTACGCCGAAGGTCAGCGCCGCTATGTCGAAAGCCTTTCAAGCTACGCCAGAATGTTCCTCGGCCAGATGGACAAGCCGAACGTCGAGAGCATTGAGGGGCTTTCACCCGCGATCTCTATCGACCAGAAAACGACCTCTAAAAACCCGCGCTCGACCGTGGGCACCGTCACCGAGATATACGACTACCTGCGCCTGCTTTACGCCAGGATAGGCGTGCCGCACTGCACCGTCTGCGGAAGGGAGATACGCCAGCAGACCGTTGACCAGATCGTTGACAAAATCCTATCCTACCCCGAGGGCAGCAAGATACAGGTTCTTGCTCCCGTTGTGCGCGGAAGAAAGGGCGAGCACCAAAAGGTGCTTGACAGCGCGCGGAAATCCGGCTTTGTGCGCGTGCGCGTTGACGGGATGATCTACGATTTGAGCGAGAATATTCCGATAGAGAAAAATAAAAAGCATGATATCGAGGTCGTGGTAGACCGCCTTGTCATAAGAGCGGATATTTCATCGCGCCTTTCCGACAGCATTGAAACCGCCTCAAAGCTCGGAAACGGCTTGGTTACCGTAAGCTTTGTCGACGGCGAGGACGTCACCTTTTCGCAGAAATACGCCTGTCCCGAACACGGCGTAAGCATTGACGACTTATCGCCGCGCATGTTCTCGTTCAACAATCCCTACGGCGCTTGCCCCAAGTGTACGGGCTTGGGTGTTTTCCTAAAGATAGATGAGAACAAAATAATTCCCGACAGGAATAAAAGCATACGTGACAACGGAATCAAGGGCAGCGGCTGGGCTATGGACGGCAGCCAGATAGCGGCTATGTATATGGAGGCTTTGGCGCGGCGCTACAAGTTCTCGCTCAGCGAGCCGATAAAGAACATTCCCGAGGACGTTATAAACGTCATCCTCTACGGCACAAACGGCGAAAAGCTCACTATACACCGCCGCTCGGCTTACGGCAGCGGAACCTACGAGCAGCCGTTTGAGGGCATTATCACCAACCTTGAGCGCCGCTACCACGAAACAAACTCAAACTGGATAAAGGACGAGATAAGCTCTTATATGACTGAGATACCCTGCGACGCGTGCGGCGGCGAGCGCCTGTCGCGCGAGAGCTTAGCCGTAACCGTCGGAGGAATAAACATTTCGGACTTCTGCAAAATGTCGGTCACGGACGCTATCGAGTTTGTCCAAAAGCTTGAACTCAGTGAAAAGGAAGCGATGATCGGCGAGGAGATAATAAAAGAGATCACCGAGCGCCTGAACTTTCTTAAAAGCGTCGGCTTGGGTTACCTCACGCTCTCGCGTTCGTCGGGCACGCTCTCGGGCGGCGAAAGCCAGCGTATCCGCCTCGCTACTCAGATAGGAAGCTCGCTTATGGGCGTGCTGTATATCCTTGACGAGCCGAGCATCGGACTGCACCAGCGCGACAATGAAAAGCTGCTCGATACCCTGAAGCGCCTGCGCGATCTGGGCAACACCGTTATTGTCGTCGAGCACGACGAGGAGACGATGTACGCCGCCGACACTATTGTTGACGTAGGCCCCGGAGCCGGTATCCACGGCGGTGAGATAGTCTGCACGGGCGACGTTGAGGCGATAAAGGCGTGCGAAAACTCTATCACAGGTCAGTACCTCAGCGGAAAGCGCTCGGTTCCAGTGCCCGAAAAGCGGCGCAGTGGCAACGGAAGCTTTCTTGAGATCCGCGGCGCTGCGGAAAACAACCTGAAAAATATAAACGTAAAAATCCCTCTGGGCGAGCTTGTGTGCGTTACGGGCGTTTCGGGCTCGGGCAAAAGCTCGCTGATAAACGAGGTGCTTTATAAAACGCTGGCGCGAGAGCTTAACCGCGCAAAGACCATTTCGGGCAAGCACAAAGAGATCATCGGTATCGACAACCTCGACAAGGTGATCGAGATCGACCAAAGCCCTATCGGCAGGACTCCGCGCTCGAACCCCGCGACATATACGGGCGTTTTCAACGATATCCGCGCCCTTTTTGCCGAAACCCAGGACGCTAAAATGCGCGGCTACACCCAAGGGCGTTTCAGCTTCAACGTAAAGGGCGGCAGGTGCGAGGCTTGTCAGGGCGACGGCATAATCAAAATCGAAATGCACTTCCTTTCCGACGTTTATGTGCCCTGCGAGGTCTGCAAGGGCAAGCGCTACAACCGCGAAACTCTCGAGGTCAAGTACAAGGGCAAGTCGATAAACGACGTGCTTGAAATGAGCGTTGAGGAGGCTATGGAGTTCTTCTCGAATATCCCAAAGATCCACCGCAAGCTTAAAACGCTGTTTGAAGTCGGCTTGGGCTATGTAAAGCTCGGGCAGCCCGCCACGACGCTTTCGGGCGGCGAGGCTCAGCGCGTAAAGTTGGCGACGGAGCTTTCAAAGCGCAGTACGGGCAGAACGATTTATATTCTCGACGAGCCCACAACGGGGCTTCACATCGCCGACGTTCACCGCCTTGTAGATGTGCTTCAAATGCTCGTTGAGGGCGGCAACACGGTCGTGGTGATCGAGCACAACCTCGATTTGATAAAAACAGCCGACTATATCATAGACCTCGGCCCCGAGGGCGGCGACATGGGCGGCAGAATTATAGCCCGGGGCACTCCCGAACAGGTGGCTAAAAACAAAAACTCGTTTACGGGAATGTACCTGAAGCCGCTGCTGGATAAATAGTTTTCTTTGTGAGAAGCAGAGGCGGGCAGTGCTCGCTTAAAGGCTCCCTTATAAAGAGGCTGTCGGTTGCAGTGCGTTTTCAAGCCTCCCCTACAGAAGAAATGTTAATATATAACTACAACAACGGACAGAAAGGCGATCGAGCCTCTCTGTCCGTCCTTTTATTCGTTTGAATTGTCGTCCGCAATACTCTCGCTGAGCAGCTCTGTGGGCGTTTCAACGTCCTTCAGCCTGCGCTGTATCTGGCGCGTCCTTACGCCCACAAGGGTGTCGAGATCCTTGTTAGCCTGGTCGAGCTTTTTCTGGGTGCTCTCCAAAACCTTGGCGAAGGTGTCAAACTCCTTTTTGACGCCGCCGAGCACCTTCCAGACCTCGGCGCTGCGCTTCTGGACCGCAAGCGTCTTAAAGCCCATCTGGATCGAATTGAGCAGAGCCGCCATTGTGCTTGGTCCCGCTATGTTCACCTTGTAGTCGCGCTGAAGCACCTCGACCATGCCGCGATTCACTACCTCGCTGTAAAGCCCCTCAAAAGGCAGGAACATAATCGCGAATTCCGTGGTGTTGGGCGGGTCGATGTACTTGCCGCTGATGTCCTTCGCCTCGTTTTTGATAGTGGTGATAAGCGCCTTTGCCGCAAGGTCTATCTGTATCTTGTCGCCGTTTTCTATCGCCTCTCTGAGCGCGGCGTAGGTGTCGCCCGGGAACTTTGAGTCGATAGGCAGCCATATAAAGCCGTCGTCCTTTGCGGGCAGCTTTACCGCAAACTCAACAACATTCTTTGAGCCCTTTTTGGTGGCTACGTTCTCGGCGTACTGCTCGGGGGACAAAATCTCGCTCAATATGCTTCCGAGCTGTATCTCGCCCAAAATTCCGCGCGTCTTTACGTTTGAAAGCACCTTTTTGAGGTCGCCGACGCCCGTGGCGAGGTTCTGCATTTCGCCCAAGCCCTTATACACCTGTTCAAGCCTCTGGCTGACAAGCGAAAAGCTCTTGTTCATCTTATCCTCAAGCGACTTTTCAAGCCGTTCATCAACGGTCTTGCGCATTTCGTCAAGCTTGCGGTTGTTGTCGGTCTGCATGGCCTCAAGCCGCTTTTCCATCGTTTCGCGGTTTTCGGAAAGCTGCCTGTCTACGGTTTGGCGTATGTTTTCAAGCTTTTGGTCGTTTTGGCGCGAAAAGGCGTTCATCCTGTCCTCAAGGCTGCTCAGCTGCTCTTGCTGATTGTGCGAAAAGCTGCGCTGATTCTCAACAAGCATATCGCCCATGTTTTTTATCGACGACTGGGTGTGAGCCGTAAGCTCCTGCCTGAGCTGGCTCTGCTGAGAGGAAACCTCGCCCCTTACGGCGGAGATTATCTCCTGCGAATCATCCTGTTTATCATTCTTCTTTAAAAGAACTATAAACAAAGTGACAAGCGATACGACGCAGGTCATCGCGCATAATCCTATAATCAAGTATTCCATATTTTCACTCCTTACAGCCACATCATACCATAAGGAGATTTTTGTGTCAACAAATCAGTGTCCCATAAATCGACCACTGATACTAATTCCTGATAGAAAATAGACTTGGATTTGCGAGGATTTTTTTCGCAAGACAAGGCAAAGGACGCAGGAATCCTGACGGTTTCCGAGGACGACAACGAAGTATTGAGGAAAACAGACCGCAAAGACCGTCCACTTTTTTATTAGGTATTACTATAAGTTAAAATACGGTTTCGATGACTTTTTTGCAGCCGGCAGGTGAGTAGAGGAAGCGGTCGATGTGTCCTTTTTCGGTAAAATACTCGGGCTTAGAGGGGCGGTAACGGCAGTCGAAGGTGTCGATGATGATAAGCTTTATCTTCATCTTTTCGGGGATTATGCTCTTGATGAAGACGCTCGCCTGCTGACCTACGCGCACGCCCTCGCGGCTTTCGGCAAGCCCTGCAAGATTAGGCGTAAGCTCTACGAACGCGCCGTAATTCTCAACGCTGCGCACTATCCCCGCGACGGTCTCGCCGGGTGAAAAGGCTGCGGCGTTTTGCTCCCATGTGCCCAAAAGCTCCTTGTGGCTAAGGCTTATCCTGCCGTTTTCAATCGACTTTATCACAGCGCGGATGTCGTCGCCCGTCTCAAATCGCTCCTTGGGGTGCTCAATGCGCGACACCGAAATAGCGTCTATAGGCAGCAGAGCCGCTATTCCGCAGCCGATGTCGGTAAACGCTCCGAAGCTTTCAAGGTGAGTTACGCGCGCGGGCACAACGTCGCCCTTTTTTAGCTGAGAAATATAGTTTTCAAGGCAGAGCCGCTGAGCGTTTGCGCGGGAAAGAACGGCGCAAGGTCTGCCGGCTTCATCGGTCATTATATTGCTTACCGTAAAACAGACAGGCCGGTTGACGCGCGAGATCACGGCTATATCGCGCACGCTGCCGTCTTTCATGCCCAGCGCACCCTCCTCGCGCGGGATAACGCCCCGGATACCGCACAGATCCACATATAAATTATGCTCCGCGTCGCAAAGTACAGCTCTGGCTTCAAGCACGGTCTGGGATCCTGCGGCATCGCGCAGCAGCTTTTCCGAATGCAGGATACGCCGGTTTTCGGCGGTGCTGAGCAACTTTCCCTCGGGTAAATACTCTGACATTTTCTTACCTCCGTAATTATTAAACCTTTCAGAAAAGCATATGAGCGGCGAAGGATATTTATGCCTGCCTGTCGGCTGAGCCGACGGACAGTACGCGGCAGCGTGACGCTGCACCCAAGACGCGAATCAGATGTTTGCAAAAAAAGGTGACCGTTATTCCCGCGTTATGACACGCCGTTGCAGAAACCTTTATACTATTACAAGTTCTCCAAAGGCGGCTTTGGATGGAACGTCACGTTCCCGGATTTGACAAATTGCACAAAATGTATTATAATGATTATGTGTGTTTTAGATGTGTGTTTTAAAACTATCCGAAGGGAAAATCATTATGAAAATCTATCGAAAAGCACTCATTGCGGTTATGAGCATGGTCCTGTGCGCACTTTCCGCCGCGTCGCTTTCGGGATGCGGCGACAGCTCCGCAAAATCATCGTCGGGCGGAAGATCAACCAGCGCCGTGGCGACCGAGGACGAGGCAAAGGCCGCCGACGGTCTTGCCGAGCTGGGCATCGACCCCGGCAAGGTGGGCGTGTTTCCGGAGATAATGCACGACAAAAAGAACAGCGTCGGCTTTCAGCTTGAAAAGCCAAAGGACGGCGACACCATAGCTGTCATCCATACGGGCATGGGCGACATAACACTGCGGTTCTTTCCCGACCAGGCGCCCAAGGCAGTTACCAATTTCATCAACCTTGCCAAAAGCGGCAGCTACAACAAGACCTCGTTCCATAAGGTCATAACCGATTACGCTATCCAGGGCGGTCACTGCGGAAGCGCCGACAACAACCCCAGCGGAACAAGCTCGTACGGCGGTATGTTTGAGGACGAATTCTGCGACTCGCTGCTCAACCTGCGCGGAGCCGTTTCGATGGCGAGCAACGCCAAGGACAGCAACGGAAGCCAGTTTCTTATAAACCAGACGAGCGCAGGCGCGTTTAAAAACAGCGGCGGCTGGGCTGCGCTTTCAAAGAATTGGGACGACATGAAGGAGCAGCTTAAAAACTATAAGGATTCAAACCTGCTTACGGCGTTCCTTGACGAAAACGGCGACAAGCTGCTCAACACCTCAGCTGTTCCCGAAAGCGTAAAGAAGCTGTATGAGGAAAACGGCGGCAACCCGTCGCTTGACGGCGCGTACAACGCCGCTGACAGGGGCTGCACCGTGTTTGCCCAAGTAATAAGCGGCATGGATGTAGTCGATAAAATAGCCGCTTCAAAAACAGACAAAAAGAACGTGCCTTTGGAGCGCGTTCAGATAATCTCGGTGGAGGTCACCACCTATCCCGCAAAAAGCGGAAAATAAAACACCGATCAACAGTACCCGGAGAATATTATGAGCGACAAGCCGATTGCAGCAATAATGTACGATTTTGACAGAACACTTTGCACCAAGGATATGCAGGACTACAGCTTTATTCCGAGCCTTGGCATGACCGAGGATGAGTTCTGGCAAACGACAAACGAGATGTGGCAGCGCGAACATATGGATTCAATACTTGCCTATATGTACTCAATGGTAAAGATCTCAAAGGACAAGGGCATTCCCCTTCTGCGCGAAAACCTTGTCAGCATGGGAAAAAACGTGGAGCTTTTCCGCGGCGTTGAAGGCTGGTTTGACCGGATCTCGGCATTTGGCGAAAGCTGCGGCATGCAGATAGAGCACTACATCATTTCTTCGGGAATGAAGGAAATAATAGAGGGCACTTCGTTAAGCTCCTGTTTTAAAAGCATTTTTGCCTGCGAATTCCTGTACGATGAAAACGGCTGGGCTGTGTGGCCGAAAACGGACGTAAACTACACCAATAAAACCCAGTTTGTCTACCGCATAAACAAAGGCGTTCTCGACATTGCCAACGACAACGACCTAAACCGCTCAATGCCGGAGGACAGCAAGCGCGTTCCTTTCTCAAACATGATATACATAGGCGACGGATTAAGCGACGTTCCGTGCATGAAGATGATGAAGGCGTACGGCGGCTATTCGATTGCGGTGTACCAAAAGCGCGACAGCAAGGTTGAGGAGCTGCTTAAAAAGGACAGGGTGGATTTTATTTATCCCGCCAACTACAGCGAGGGTGAGGGGCTTGACCTGACGGTGAAGAACATCATCCGCAAAATGGCTGTTTGCGACACGCTTGAACGCGAAAACACAAAACAGCTTAAGGAGCTGTCATAACTTATCGAAATAAAACAAGGGCTGACTAAAACTCAGGTTTTTGAGTTTTAGCCAAGCCCTTTTCAATTTGGAATGTTTTTGATTATATCAAACATTTACGTTATATTCGTAGGCGCACACACGGGTGCGCCCCTACGGCAATAAACCAAACATCGGCAATATTGAGATACCTTTCATTTGGCGGAAACATTTCTTCCAAATCAATTCCGAATTCCGCATTCCGAATTCCGCATTCCGAATTCCGAATTAAAATCATTCTTCGTCCTCAACCTCAACCGGCTCGACGTAGGTGCCGTTCATGATTTTTTCAAAGTCCTCGGCGCCCATTTTTTCGTACTTCATAAGATAAGCGGCGATTTCGTGCAGCTTGTCGATATTGGCGTTGAGGATACGCTCCGCCTTGTCATAAGCGTCGTTTACGATTTTAAGCACCAGTTCGTCGATCTTGGCGGCTGTAGCCTCGCTGTAATCCTGGGTCCTGCCGTAATCTCTGCCGAGGAACACGCTGCCGTCCTCGCTGCCGTAGTTTATGCAGCCCAGCTCTTTTGTCATACCGTACTTGGTGACCATGGCGCGCGCGGTTTTGGTAGCCTTTTCGATGTCGTTTGAAGCGCCCGTTGAGATGTCGTCGAGGATGATAGCCTCGGCAACGCGGCCGCCCAGCGACACGATAATGCTCTCGGTCATCTCGTTGCGCGAGCTGTAGGACTTATCCTCGGTGGGCAGCGGCATTGTGTAGCCGCCCGCCATTCCGCGCGGAATGATTGAGATCTCATGGACGGGGTCCTGGGTTTCAAGCTGATCGAACAGGATAGCGTGGCCTGCCTCGTGGTAAGCCGTGAGCTTCTTTTCCTTGTCGCTCATCGCCTTTGACTTCTTCTCGGCGCCGACAACTACCTTGATGGTCGCCTCCTCGATCTCCTTCATGGTGATCGCCTTTTTATCCGCTCTTGCGGCAAGCAGAGCCGCCTCGTTGAGCAGGTTTTCAAGATCAGCGCCGGTAAAGCCCGCGGTGGTCTTGGCGATAGTCTTGAGCTTAACATCGGGAGCAAGCGGCTTTTTGCGCGCGTGAACCTTGAGTATAGCCTCTCTGCCGTTGATGTCAGGGTAGCTTACAACGACCTGACGGTCGAATCTGCCAGGACGGAGCAGAGCCGGGTCGAGCACGTCGGGGCGGTTAGTTGCGGCGATTAGTATAACGCCCTCGTTTACGCCGAAGCCGTCCATCTCAACAAGCAGCTGGTTCAGCGTCTGCTCGCGCTCGTCGTTTCCTCCGCCCAAGCCCGCGCCTCTCTGGCGGCCGACGGCGTCGATTTCGTCTATGAAAATGATACAGGGCGAGTTCTTTTTTGCCTGGTCAAACAGATCGCGCACACGCGAAGCGCCCACGCCGACAAACATCTCAACGAAGTCGGAGCCTGAGATGGAGAAGAACGGAACGCCTGCCTCGCCCGCGACCGCGCGCGCAAGCAGGGTTTTACCTGTACCGGGAGGTCCCACAAGCAGCACGCCCTTGGGGATACGCGCGCCCAGCTTGTTGAACTTGTCGGGGCTTTTGAGGAACTCAACGACCTCTTTGAGCTCTTCCTTTTCCTCGTCGGCGCCCGCAACGTCTTCAAAGGTGGTTTTGCGCTTTTCGTCGTTTGTGTTCTTTATCTTAGCCTTGCCGAAGCTCATTTCGCGGCCGCCCAGACCGCCGCCGCCCATTCTGCGCATGAAGAATATCCACGCGGCTATAAAAATAACAACGACTATTATAGTCGGGATAAGGTCGATAAGCAGCGAATTGTCGCTTGCGCGGATAAGGTTATAGGTCAGGGGCTGCTCTTTGGCGTCAAACTTTCCGATGTCGTCGAGGAAGCGCTGGATGTCCGCGAGCTGGCCTTTTACGATTTCGCGGCCTTCCTTTTTTGAGGTGGCGTTTTTAATAGCCTTTTCGTCCTCTTTAAAAACCTCGTTGCTGTCGTCGTAAGCACTGACGTCCTCTTTGAGCTTGATTTCGATCGAGCCCGAGCCGTAGTTGATGCTGTAGCTGTCGACCATGCCCTTTTCAAAGTACTCAACAAGAGTTGAGGTCTTTGGCGGATCGCTCTGGCGTGTGCTCAAAAAGATCGCCGCTATTATAATCAGCAAAATCGGAATACCTAAGTAAAGCAGCAGATTGCGCACTTTCTTTTTATTGTTCATGGGGATCACTCCTTTTGTGTGGGTTTACGAATATACTGAACGCTTTAAAATGCCGATATACGGCAGATTGCGGTATTTTTCGTCATAATCGAGCCCGTAGCCTACGATGAACTCGTCGGGGATCTCGGCTCCGCAGTAATCGGGAACAAGCGGGACCTTCCGGCGGCTGGGCTTGTCGCAGAGCGTGCAGACCTTTACGCTTGCAGCGCCTGCCGATACAAGATGGTTTATGACAAAGTTGAGGGTGTTGCCCGAGTCAACTATGTCCTCCACAATAAGTATGTCCTTATCCTTTGCGGATATTGAAAGGTCTTTAACTATTTTGACCTTGCCCGAGCTTTCGGTGCCGCCGCCGTAGCTTGACGCCACCATAAAGTCGATTTTAAAGTCAAGGTCGATTTTTGTCATCAGCTCCGCCATAAAGACGATGCTGCCCTTTAGCAGACCGACCATGATGAACTCTTTGCCATTATAGTCTTTTTCGATTTGTTTTGCAAGTCCGCTGACGATTTTTTCAAGTTTTTCCTTTGAGATTAGAATGCTTTCTACGTCCTTATGCATTATTGTCGCCCCTTTTGCTGATAATAACCTTTAAATTATTTGATTTTCGCAGAGCCTCGCCCTGCTGTGAATATCCCAAACCCTCGCACCAGAGCACCGTTTCGCCGCGGCACATAACAAGCAGGCCGTCGCGCAGCTCCGAGGGTATTTTTTGTTCGTTGAGCGCCTTTCGCAGCGGCTTTGTGACGTTCCGCTTAGGGAATGTAAAGCGGTCGCCGCCGCGTCTGGTGCGGAAAGTAAAGTCTTTTAATTCGTTATTGGAATTATCAAGTTCTACTTTAACGTGAGCTCCGTTGTATTCAAACTCAAAGCTGCCCGAAAAGCTGATATTATAGGGCATCGGCTTTGTATCCTTTTTTGAAAACCGCAGTATCCCCTGCTTGCAGACCGCGTTAAAGCCGCCTAAATCAACAGCGCCGCCGCTTTTAAGAATGCCTTTTATAAGCGCGATGTGTCGCGCCTCGGCGGTAAAGTCCGCGTGCTGTTTGCACAAAAGCTCTAAAGCCGCGTTTAATACGGCGGGTTCGGCGGAAGCAAGAGTATATGCGCTGTATCCGCCCCCGCACTTTGCGCGCTTGATAAGGCTGAGAGCCGATTTGCCTATATAATCGCCGGCAAGCGCCGCGCTCCGGCAGAACCTAAGCGCCGCAAGCTCAAACGAGGGGTTGAGCTCCTTAAGCGCGGGGATCACGTTGTGGCGGATCTTGTTGCGGGTGTAGTTGTCGCTCAGGTTTGTGCTGTCGGTGACGTAATCGAGAAAATTTACGCGGCAGTACCGCTCAATGTCAGCTCTCGTGCAGAAAATAAGCGGACGGATTATATTGCCGCGCTTTGGCGGAATGCCCTTCGCGCCCGTTACCGACGAGCCGCGCGCAAGGTTAAAAAGAAGCGTTTCGGCGTTGTCGGAGGCTGTGTGGGCGGTAGCGACCTTGGCGTTAAGCTCTGAAGAAAGCTCGGAAAAGAACGCGTAGCGCTCATCTCTGCCGCAAAGCTCCTCGCTTGCTCCGCGCTGTTTTGCAAGCGCCCTGATATCCCTTTTACGCACATAAAGCGGAACGCTATATTTCTCACAGAGAATTTTGCAGAAGCGCTCGTCGCGCTCAGCCTCATCGCCTCTGAGCAGATGGTTGAGGTGAGCGGCGTATATAGAAAGATTGTATTTTCCTTTAATAGAAATAAGAACATGCAACAGGCTGACCGAATCGGCGCCGCCTGACAGCGCGACAATAACGCTGTCGCCCGGGCTGAGCATACTATACTGCTCAACAGCCCTTAAAACGGCGTTAACCATACCTTGTCTCCACGTCGGTAAAGCGCATGAACTCGCCCTGCCAATGCAGCTTGACGGTGTTCATTTCGCCGTGACGGTTTTTAGCAACGATGCACTCGCCCGAATTCATATCAACGGCAGGCGCCGCGGCGTTTTCGTCGCCGTTTTTGTCGTAGTAACCCTCGCGGTAGAGGAAGAGCACTATATCCGCGTCCTGCTCGATAGAACCCGAGTCACGCAAATCGGAGAGCTGCGGACGGTGGTCGGGGCGCTGTTCGGAAGCACGCGAAAGCTGCGAGAGCGTGATAACCGGCACATTCAGCTCCTTAGCCATTATTTTAAGGCTTCGGGTGATCTCCGAGATCTCGTTTACGCGGCTGTCGATACGGCGTGTGCTCGACATAAGCTGCAGGTAGTCGACCACTACAAGGTCGACTTCGCGCAGCCTTCTGAGCCGTGACTTCATCTCGGTTATGGTGATGCCCGGCGTGTCGTCTATATAAAGGTTGGCGTTTTTGAGGATATCGCTTGCCGGCACAAGGCGCTGCCATTCCTCGTCGGTCAGCTTGCCGGTGCGCAGCTTTGTACCGCCTACAAGAGCCTCGGAGGACAAAAGGCGGCTTGCTATCTGCTCCTTTGACATTTCGAGGGAGAAAAACGCGACTGTCTTTTTGCTTTTGCAGGCAACATTTCGCGCTATGTTGAGCGCAAAGCTCGTTTTGCCCATACCCGGTCGGGCGGCAAGGATTATAAGGTCGCTTCGGTTAAGTCCTGTGATCACCCTGTCGAGGTCGCCGATACCCGTCGAAACCGGGCGCACGCTCTCGTCAGCCTCGCGGTTTAAGGAATCGAGCCTGTCAAAGGTCTGCAAAAGCACCGAGCCCAGCTTTTCAAGTCCGCCCTTTTCGCCGTCGCTGCGGATATCAAATATCCTCTGCTCGGCGGAGTCGAGAAGCACGGTCGTGTCCTCCTCGGCGGCGGCAGCGTCGTCGATTATCTCGCGCGAGGCGGTGATAAGCATGCGCAGCCTGTACTTGTCCGCTACGATTTTGGCGTAGGAAGCCGCACGCGAGGGCGATGGACAGGTATCTATAAGGTTTACAAGATACGTCTTGCCCGCTGCCTCGTCAAAGCCGCTGTTCTGTTTTAGTTTGTTTAAAAGGGTGACAAAGTCGATAGCCTGACCGAAATTCATCATCTCCTGCATAGCCGAGAAAATCAGCTTATGCAGCGAAAGATAGAAATAGTCGGGGGTTTTGACGTAATCCATAACGTTGTCGAACATCGCGTTGTCGATGATGACAGCGCCCAAAACCGCCTGCTCAGCCTCAGCGCTGTAGGGCAGGTTGGCTGGATTGAACTCACCCGTAAATGTATTATCAGCCATAGTTTACCTTATATATAATTCGGATTTCGGAATGCGGAATTGAATTGACAGCAAGGTTTACCTAACCTATTAACGCGTCATTTTTCAGAAAACATCTGCCGCTGCCGCCTGACAGGGGCAAGCCCTGTCACTACGACTAAACAGAGATTATTGCGTTTACAAATACGGTCGGGCACAAGAGTTCTCCGATTTTAACTATCTGTCTGCACGACCGAAATTCCGCATTCCGCATTCCTAATTAATCCAATATCACGCTTCGCTTACCTGAACGTCTATGTTGGCGGAAATGCCCGTGTAGAGCTTTACCTCAGCCTTATATGTGCCGAACTCCTTGATATCGCACTCGAGCACGACCTTGCGCTTGTCGACTACAATGTTATACTGCTTTTTTATTTCCTCGGCTACCTGCTTTGAGGTGATGCTGCCGAACAGCTTGCCGCTCTGGCCTGCTCTGGCTGTCATCCTGAACACCTTGCCCTCAAGCTTCTTTTTAGCCGCCTCTGCCTGAGCCTTTTCTGTGGCGATCTTATACTGCTTTGAGTTTTCGGCGTTCTTGTACTCGTTCATAGCCTGGGCGTTTGCCTCCTTGGCAAGCTTGCGGGGAAGAAGGTAGTTGCGCGCGTAGCCGTCCGACGCCTCTACAAGCTCTCCCCTTTTTCCGAGAGATTTTATATCCTGCAATAATATAACCTTCATATGTGGTATCCTTTCTGTCTTAATTAGCGTCAACGTCTGCAAGAGCGGCGTCGATCGCCGCTACAAGCTTATTCAGCGCCTCGCTCATTTTTATACCGCTGAGCTGCGTAGCCGCCATTGTCTGGTGACCGCCGCCGCCGAGCTGTTCCATAATTACCTGTACGTTTATTCTTCCGTAGCTGCGCGCCGAGATGTTTATACGCTCGCCGTCGGGAAAAATCACAAACGACGCCGCAACGCCCGATAGCGTCAGCATTTCGTCGGCAGCCTGAGCCGCTGCAAGGCGAACGTCGCCCGACTTGCGGTCTGAGGTTGAGATAGCGCAGCCCTTGTAGATGTGGCTGCGGCAGACAATGTCTACCTTTTCGCGGTATGTTTCGATGCTGCCCGAGAACATCTCCTTGACGGTGAGGGTGTTCGCGCCCTTTCTTCTCAGGTACGCCGCCGCCTCAAAGGTGCGCACGCCCGTTTTAAGCACAAAGTTTTTGGTGTCGAGCATAATGCCCGAAAGCATTGCGTCCGCCTGGATATAGCCAAGCGGCTTGTCGTCGAGGTAGCTGATTATCTCGCAGCACATCTCGCTCGCCGATGAAGCCGACGGCTCGTGGCAGAACACAAGCGCGTTGTTTATGTAGTTTACCGCGCGCCTGTGGTGGTCGATAACGACTACCCTCTTGCATTTTTCGTAAAGCTCGGGGCTTTCAAGCGAATTTTTAAGGTGGGTGTCAACTATAATGAGCAGCGTTTTTGAGGTCACGCCCCTTAGCGCTTCCTCGGCGGTCACGAAGATGTCGCCCGTTTGGCGCTCCTCGGTGTACTCAATAAGCTGACGCGCCATTGAGGTCTGGCGGTCGATGACGATTTTGCAGTAGCGTTTGAAGGAATTTTCCATAATGCACTGCATGCCGATAGCCGCGCCCACGCAGTCCAGGTCGGAAAAGCGGTGACCCATTATATACACCTTGTCGGAGTCGTTTACCGCGCGGCTTATTGCGTTGGCGATAACGCGCATGCGCACCTTGCTCACCTTTTCGGCAGCCGCGGCGGTTCCTCCGAAGAACTCATAGTTGCCGTCGCGGATGACCGCAACCTGGTCGCCGCCTCTGCCAAGCGCCATTTCAAGCGCCTTTCGGGCGTTCATCTCGCTGTCCTTAACAAGCTTGCAGCCTCTGCAAAGTCCTACGGAAATAGTGGCTATATGGCGGTTGGCGCTGATCGAGCGCACGTTTTTAAGCACAGGGAACTTTTGGGCGATCATCTTTTCAATGTCGGCGTCGCGGAAGATTATCATATAGCGGTTGTTGCCGAGCTGCTTGTAAAGACCGTTGTAGTCCATAGCCCAGCCCTGAATGTTTGCCTCGACCGAGATATGCACGTTTGAGTAGGACTCGTCGGAATCGGTGAAGAAGTCCTCGGCGTTGTCAAAGCTTATAAGCGCCACGGCGGGCATGTTGGCGTGGAACTCCCTTGCGGTCTGCTTGTAGTCGGTGTTGTCGATAAAGTGGCACACCGCGCCGCCCTCGGTGTTTGAGACCGCGTAAACGGTGAATTCTCTGCCGTCGATGGCTACGTCGACGCCCTCGCCGTTTGTGATGTCAACAATGCTGAACCCCGGAAGATAAGCGTTGATGTTGTCACCCTCGGGGCTTCTTCCGCCGCAGATGTTCTTGCGGAAGCGCGCGTTGCACCACACTATGTCGCCCTTTTCGCCCGAAACGGCAACGGGATATTTATATTGTTCCAAAAACTCGGAGTCAAACCCGGAAATGCGCTCTGCCGTCCCTCGTACGGTTGAGCGGATATAGCTCCTAAACCGCAGCGAAAGCACGATGACCGCCGCTACAGACAGCACGGTCAAGCCCAGCTCCGCGTAAAACAGCGGCATGCTGTACGCGCTCATAAAGGTTGACATCAGAAGCATTACCGCCCCGAAGATTATGAACCAGGGGGTAAGCGTCCATTTTTTTCGTTTCATTTTCTACCCTTTTTATTATATATGTTTTATTCCAAATTAGAATCATACTTCCTGCAATATGGGAAGGATCATCGGTGAGCGGCGTGTGCGCTGTGAGATGAGCTTTGAGATCTCCTCTCTCAGGCGGTTTTTGATAACGCCCCACTCCTGAATGTTCTTTTCGGCGCAGTCCTCCAAAATGCCGAGCGCCAAACGGCGAACCTCATCGAGCAGTCCCTCGCTCTCGCGCACATACACAAAGCCGCGCGATACGATATCGGGGCCGCTGATAACATGGCCGTCGTAAACGTCGAGCGAGGCTACGATGATGATAAGGCCGTCCTGACCGAGGTGCTTTCTGTCGCGCAGAACGATGCTTCCTACGTCGCCTACGCCGAGGCCGTCAACAAACACCTTGCCCGCTGGAACAGACGCCGCCTCTTTCATGTAGTCGTCGCACAGCTCAACGGTTTTGCCGATGTCGCCTATGAAGATGTTCTTGCGCTCCATTCCGAGGAACTCGGCAAGCTCGGCGTGCTTGCGCAGGTGCTTGTGCTCGCCGTGAACCGGGATAAAATACTTGGGGCGCACAAGCCTGTGCATGAGCTTAAGCTCCTCCTGACAGGCGTGACCCGAAACATGAACGTCGTACATCGACTCGTAAATGACCTTGCAGCCGCGCTTTAAAAGCTCGTCAACGACGTTGCCCACGGTCTTTTCGTTGCCGGGGATCGGGTTTGCCGAGATGATGATAAAGTCGCCCTCGCCCACCATTACCTTTCTGTGGTCGGAGTACGCCATGCGCGACAGCGCGCTCATCGGCTCGCCCTGACTGCCCGTGGTGACAAGAACAATCTGCTCGGGCGGATACTTTCTGAGCATGTCGATGTCTATAAGGATGTTATCGGGCACATGCAGATAGCCAAGCTTGCTTGCTACGTCCATGTAGTTTACCATGCTTCTGCCCGAGAAAGCCACCTTTCTGCCGTGCTTTTCGGCGCAGTCGATGATCTGCTGAACGCGGTTTACGTTTGAGGCGAAGGTAGCTATTATGATGCGGTACTGCTCCGCTTTTTTAAACAGGTTGTCAAGGCTTTCAGACACCATTCGCTCGGTGCGCGTATAGCCCGGGCGGTTAGCGTTGGTGCTCTCGGCAAGTAGCGCCAGAACGCCCTC
Source organism: uncultured Ruminococcus sp. (assembly GCA_964629925.1). Classification (GTDB taxonomy): domain Bacteria; phylum Bacillota; class Clostridia; order Oscillospirales; family Acutalibacteraceae; genus Ruminococcoides. The sequence continues at coordinate 6,332 of CAZVSQ010000006.1, read as the reverse complement.
GTCGCCCACCTGAGCAAAGCTTGAAAGGTCGATAGTGTCGCCGCTTATGGGCGTGCAGTCGATTTTAAAGTCGCCCGTATGCACAATAGTTCCGCCGGGGGTTTTTATAGCGAAAGCGACCGAGTCGGGGATAGAGTGGTTGACGTGGATAAACTTTATGTCCATGCTGCCCAGCTTGATGGTGCTTCCGGCGTTTACGGTGTTGAGCTTTACCTTATTTACAAGACTGTGCTCGCGCAGCTTGTTCTCCACCAGCCCGAGGGTAAGCGGAGTGCCGTAGAGAGGCACGTTGATTTTTGAGAGCAAAAACGGAAGACCGCCTATATGATCCTCGTGACCGTGAGTAAGCACGATGCCGCGCACCTTGTCGACGTTCTGCTCGATGTACGAAAAGTCGGGAATCACCAGATCCACGCCCAGCATATCGCCGTCGGGGAACGCCATTCCGCAGTCTACAATTACAATGTCGCCGTTGCACTCAATAAGGGTGATGTTTTTGCCGATTTCGTTAAGTCCGCCCAAAAACGAAATTTTAACGGGCGGCTTCTTTATCGGCTTTACGGCGCTGTTCTTTTTTGCCGATTTTCCGCCGCCTCCGCTCCTTTGATTTCTGTTATTTTTTGAGTACCAGCTCTGTTTCAATTTATAGTTTCTCTGGTTTTTTGAACTCACCAATAATACCTCCGATTTCTTAGATTTTTCCGTTCAATTATTAAAAGCGTATACTCAGACCCAGTATACATATTCAGTTTATTTTACTCCTTTTTGCATATGAATGTCAAGCGCGTAAAAGAATTATAAAACAATTTTGGAAATATATTCCTCATGTCTTGTCAATTACTTAAAATTGTGGCAAAATATATTGAGAATCATTCATTGAAAGGACTGTGCATATGAAAAAGGTTGAGATATTTACGGACGGCGCGTGCAGCGGCAACCCGGGTCCCGGCGGCTGGGGAACTATCCTGCGCTATAACGGCGTTGAAAAGGAGCTGTCGGGCGGCGAAGCTAACACCACCAACAACCGCATGGAGCTGTCGGCGGTAATAAACGGGCTGAAGGCTCTTAAGGAGCCGTGCGAGGTAACGCTCTACAGCGACTCTCAGTATGTATGCAACGCGCTGAAGCTCGGCTGGGCTAAAAAATGGCGCTCTCAGGGCTGGATGCGCAACAAAAAGGATCCCGCGCTCAACCCCGAGCTGTGGAGCGAGCTGCTTGATCTGTGCGACAAACACCAATTAGAGATAGTCTGGGTAAAAGGCCATGCCGGCCACCCGGAAAACGAGCGCTGCGACAGGCTCGCCGTTGAAGCGGCAAAAAAGTTTGCTTAGAATTTGGAATGTGGGATTTCGGTCGTGCAGACAGCTTGCTGTGTAAAAAGCCTTTCGTGCCCGACCGTATTTATATTGCAATTATTTGTGTTTAATTGTAGTGGGGCTGGCTCAAAACTCGTTTGAGTTTTGAGCCAGCCCCTTTTTATATCAAAAAGAAAAACACATAACCGGCAATAACGCTGAACGCCATGCCTGCCACAACGTCGTGGATATAATGCGCGCCCGACAAAATCCTTGAAATCTCAATCAAAAGCGAGATCACCATAGCCGCGATACCGAGCGGCACGCTTTCGTACATAAACGCCATCGCTATAATGAACGCGCTTGCGGTGTGGCGGCTGGGAAAGCTTTTGCCCTTGGTGGTCTTGTTGAAAACCGAGGGCTTTCCGTACCGCTCATACGGGCGCTGCTCGTTGACAATGTAGCGCAGTATCGTGACAGCGATAAATACCCCGAGCGGCACTATCGTCAGCATTCTTATGTTCTGGCGCTGCCAAAAGAACGCGTACACCAACAGAGAAGGGTAGGCGATAAACAAGGTCAGCGGCAGTATTTTATAAATAAAGTGCAGTGTATATCGCGCGGCGAGGTTCTCGCTGAAAAACCGCACGCACCATTCAAACGTCTTTCGGTTCATAAATCATCCTGAGTTCGCGATTTTTTCTATATAATAGCATACTCAGGCGACAATTTCAACCTTGTATTTCTCAAACCAGCAGTCGAGCTCCACGATATAAGCCAAAATCTGCGGTGCCTTCATAAGCTGACCGTACCACGGCTCGGTAATGCTGCCGGGGTTCTCGATTATCCGCTCAACGGCTTTCTTGTCGAGCATTTCCGTCAAATTATTTTTCTTTTTCAGAATCGACCTTACCCTTTCGGCGCACTCGTTAAAGTAAACGGGGTTGTGCGTTTTTGGGTAGGGGCTTTTTTTGCGCCACGCTATCTCATCGGGCAGAATACCCTCAAACGCCTTGCGCACACTGCCCTTTTCTCTGCCGCCCAATGCCTTCAGCTTCCACGGCATGTTGTAGGCGTACTCAACTATCCGGTAGTCGCAGAACGGAACCCTTACCTCAAGTCCGCACGCCATTGAGCACCTGTCCTTCCGCTCAAGCAAACACTGCATGAACCAGTAAAAATTCAAAAAGAACATCTCGCGCATTCTTGCGTCCTCAACGGTATCCGAGTGCAGCTTCGGCGCGGCGCTGAGCGTGTCGAGGTACCTTTGGCGTACATACTCCTCGCCGTTTTTCAATACGCCGTCCCTAAGTATCATGCGGCGCACCTTTTGGCTGCGCGACCACGGAAAGCAGTCCTCAAAAAGCCGCTCGCGGTTGAAGTACCATGGGTATCCGCCGAAAAGCTCGTCGGCGCATTCGCCCGAAAGCGCGACGGTAAAGTCATTTTTTATCTCGCGGCAGAACAGCAGCAGCGACGAGTCAACGTCCACATACCCGGGCAGATCGCGCGCCTCGACGCTGTCGCAAAGCGCGTCGGCAAGCAGCTTGTTGTCAAGCAAAACTTCATTATGACGTGTGCCCGCGTCCTTTGACATCAGCTTAATATACTCATAGTCGCGCGTCGGCTGAAACTTGCTTTTGGCAAAATATTTGGCGTTGTCGACGTATTCGACCGAGTAGGTGCTCGGGCGTCCAAGCTTATGGGCGCGGTTGTACAGCGAGGCGACCTTGACTATAACGCTGCTGTCAAGCCCGCCCGAAAGCAGCATGCAGAGCGGCACGTCGCTTACAAGCTGCCGCTCAATAGCGTCGGTCAGCAGCGAGCGCGTTTTTTCTATGGTCTGAGCTTCGCTGTCGGTATGCTCGTGAGCCTCAATCGAAAAGTACGTTCTGCGCGTCAGCCTGCCGTTTTTGTAGGTGGCGCATTCGCCGGGGTTCAGCTCAAAAACGTTCCTGAAAACGCCGCAGCCCGGGGTTCGGGCAGGCCCCAGAAAAAATATCTCGTTTAACCCCTGCTCGTCGATTTGCGGCTTTACTACAGAGCTTGCAAGCAGGGCTTTTATCTCGGAGCCGAAAATAAGTCCGCCTTTGTATTCGTAATAAAACAGCGGTTTAACACCGATTTTATCGCGGCAGAGAAAAAGGCTGCGCTCGCGCGTGTCAAAAACCGCGAAAGCGAAAATACCGTTGAGCTTTTCGCCGCAGCGCGTGCCGTATTTGATAAAGGTTTTAAGCACCACCTCGGTGTCGCTGTGTCCGCGGAAGTGAAAGCCGTCGGCGCGCAGTTCCTCTCTGAGGGCGGCGCTGTTGTAAAGCTCGCCGTTGTAAACTATTACATAAGTAACGCCGTTGTTACGCGCGGACATCGGCTGCTTGCCGTTCTCGCGGTCAATAACCACAAGGCGGCGGTGGATAAGCGCCGTGTCGCCGTTGATGTAAATTCCGTTTTCGTCGGGGCCGCGCCTTTCAAGCGTCTCCGACATCGCCTTAAGCGTTTGGCTGCGCTCCGCCATAAGGCTGTCCTTTTCCATCCATCCTGCTATTCCGCACATATAATTTCCTCCTGAATATTATTGTTTTTTGATTGCCTGCTTTACCGACGCCAAAAAGCAAATCGTAACGCCGATAAGCGCCGCGCCCGACAAAACGCTGCCGCCGAATACCGCCGCGCGGTCTATGTGTGAGGTCGAGAATACCGCCTCCTTTTGCGGCAGCAGCCTTAGCCCTATATGAGTCAGCGCCGCCGTCAGCAAGCCTTGAATAATTCTGAAAAAGAAAAATATAGTTTTGCTTACACGCACCTCTCCCAATGCGGCAAAAATCTGAAAGTGAACGCAAATCCCGCCGAAGCCTATCAAAAATGCAGCGGCTTCAACGGGCGAGCCGCGCGAAAGCATAACAACGCCCGAGCTGACCTCCAGCATAGCCGCTGCCGCCGTAAGGAAAGCCGAGCCGGGCAGCATTTGGAGCAGCATTCCCGAAAATGCCGAAAACAACAGCACAAACGCGCATATAGTCAGCATGCTTTTTGCCGCCGAGTAAACCGAGCCGACAAGCGCCTGAGAAAAAGGGGCGGAGGATAACGATAATTCTTCTACGGAACTATATTCTTCTTTCCTCCTTAACAGCCTCGCAAGCGGCGCCGTCAGCAGGACTGAAATTGCCTGAGCGGCGAATATTATAAGCCCGATGTTTACGCTGTCGAAAAGCCCCGCGCCCGCAAAGCTTATTACAAACCCCGGTCCCGCGCACACCGCGAACAGCGCCGCCTGCTCGGCCTCTGTGCCGCTCAGGGCGTTTTGTCTTTTGAGCTGCGCTATTCCCGCCGCGCCTACAGGGTAGCCTCCTATAAGGCTCATAAGTATTACCGGAGCCGCCGCTCCGCTCAGCCCCAGCAGCTTTTTGGTGAGCTTGTTCAGCGGCTTGCCGAGCCTTTGGCAAAGCCCCGTTTGCGCGAAAAGGTTTGTCAGCGCCATAAACGGGAACAGCGACGGCACAAGCACGTTAAGGCAAAGCTTTATTCCGTTTGCCGCGCCCTCGCGGCTGCCCTGAGAAAAGACAGTCAGCAGCACGCAGCACAGCATAAGCGACAGACCTTTTGCCGCGATTAAAATTTTGCGTATCACAATACACCACCAATAATATCTATGAGGAAAGCAGAATAAATATTATTGAGGTGAGCAATTTGGCAAAAGAAAAACACGCAGCGCCGCGCCTTGAGTTCGGTTCGGCGCCGCTAATCGAGATGACGGGCAACCGCCTTGTTACGATAGAGGGCTCGACGGGCATCCTGCTTTACGAGAGCGGCTGTGTAAAAGTAAGCACGGGCAGAATGGTCGTTTCCTTCGGCGGCAGAGGGCTAAGGCTGAGGTGTATTTCGGGTTCTTGCGTTGAAATAAGCGGCTTTATTTCTAAAATAGAATTTTTATCATGAGGTGAGTTTATGCTTTTGGGGGTTATCCGCTATTTCAGGGGCAGCGTCGGCTTTAAGGTCACGGGAAAAGCGCCCGAGCGCTTTCTGAACATTTCGGCTCAGAGAGGTATAAATATCTGGGGCGCGCGGCCTGTTGAAAAGGGCATTGAGGGCAGTATGTCGGTAAGCGACTACCGAAGGATCCGCCCTATAGCCAAAAAATCGGGCGTGCGCTCAAAAATCACCGTCAAGCGCGGGCTGCCGTTTATCGCGGCGCGGTTCAAACCGAGGATCGGCATCCCGATAGGCGCGGCTTTGGGCGTTGCTCTGCTTATTTTCCTGTCAAATTTCATTTGGACAATTGATATAATCGGTGAAAAGCAGGTCAGCGAAACCGCGCTTAAAAGCCTGCTCGCCGACAGCGGAGTGCGTATCGGCGCGTACAAAAAAGCCGTCGACACAGGTCAGGCAAAGCGCGACATCCTGCTTAAGGTCGATAAAATCGGCTGGCTGAGCGTGAATATCGTCGGAAGTCATGTCAATGTCGAGGTCAAAGAAAAAATCGAGAAGCCCGAGCTTGAAAATACCTCGCCCTGCAATCTTAAGGCGAGCGCCGACGGCGTGATAACCAAGGTGACAGCGGGCGAGGGAATAGCTCAGGTAAAGATCGGCAGCGGTGTGGCAAAGGGCGATCTGCTCATAAGCGGCGTCAACCTCACCTCGCAGAACATGGTTCGCTATGTCCGCGCGAAGGGCGAGGTGCTTGCCGATGTTATTTCCGATAAGGAATTAAGAATCCCGAAAAGCTTTGATTATAATTCTGTTACGGAAAATAAAATTGAGCGGCGGCAGCTCAGCTTTTTGGGGGCTCATCTTCCGTGCTCAATAAGCTTCCGCTCCTTTGGATCGGCGGTCTCCACCCAAAGCGACGACAGCCTGTGCCTGAACGGAGTAGACCTTCCGCTGGGCTTTGTTACCCAAACCGAGCGCGAGCTGAAAAGCGAAAAGGTGAGCTGCAGCAAAAAAACGGCGGAGAGCGTTTTTAAAAAAGACCTGAGGCGGTCGCAGATTTTTGAAAAAGGCGGCTCCAGGCTCGTTTCTAAACATCACTCGATCACCGAG
>CAZVSQ010000005.1:0-23677 GCA_964629925.1 uncultured Ruminococcus sp. | reverse complement strand
AATATTCTTTACAACTTTGTTATAATTTTACTACAATTTTCCTCGTTTGTCTATACCTGAGAAGAAATTATTTAAATTTTTTCTCAGATTCTCAACTTTGCACTCCTTGCACTTGGGTTTTGGGTCAATTCTGTTTCATTTGCACAAACGGGTTTTCGGTTCACCAAACGCGCTTTCGGCTTGTTTCCGCACACGCAAACGGGGAAGTCTTTCGGGCATGTACAGCCCTGACACCAGCCCGCCATTTTCTGCTTTACTATTCTGTCCTCAAGCGAATGGAAGGTGATAACGGCAAGCCTTCCGCCCTTTCCGAGCAGCTTGAAAGCGTCGTCAAGGCCGCGGCTGAGCACATTCAGCTCGTCGTTTACCGCTATGCGTATAGCCTGAAAGGTCTTTCGCGCGGGGTGTCCGTCGCGGCGCACCTTTTGAGGCACGTTTGCCTTTACTATCTCGGCAAGCTGCAGGGTAGTTGTGATGGGCTCCTGCTCTCTGGCGGCTATGATCCCTTTTGCTATTGCCGGGGCAAAGCGCTCCTCGCCGTATTCGTATATTATTTTCCTTAGCTCCTCATAAGGGAGGGTATTTACAAGCTCCTCGGCAGTGACGCCGCTTTGGCTCATCCGCATGTCAAGAGGCGCGTCCTCGTGAAATGAAAAACCCCTTGAGGCGGTGTCGAGCTGATGTGACGAAACGCCTATGTCAAAAAGCACTCCGTCTACTCTGCCTACGCCCCTTAGCTCAAGCAGATCCTTCATATTGCCGAAATTGCCTTTGATTATAATAGAGTTTTCAATATTTTTGAATCTTTGCGTAAGCGTTGAAATAGCGTCGGGATCCTGGTCTATTGAAATAAGCCTGCCCGTTGTAAGTCTTTTAAGGATTTCCGCGCTGTGTCCGCCGCCGCCCGCGGTACCGTCGACATAGATACCGTTTTCCTTTATGTTAAGTCCTTCGATCGTTTCGTTAAGAAGGACGGGAATATGCGAAAAATCCATTTCGTCCTCCTACAGCCGCAGCATAGTGAGCGCCTCGGCGATAACATCCTTCTGAGAGTCCATAAACTGCTCGAATTTTTTACCGCTCCAGATTTCAATTCGTTTATTCATTCCTATAACAAGCGCATCGCCCTCGATTTCGGCGTAGTCGCGCATCGTCTGGGGTATCATAACCCTGCCCGAGGCGTTGGGCGTAACCTCAACAGCCGAAGCGGTAAAGCTGTATTGAAGCGCCATTGCCTTGTTGGCGGGAAGCTCGGATATTCTTTCCGACAAAACGTTGAACTGCTCCTTGGACATCGCCTGAATACAGGGATTTCCGAAGCCGCGCGCTAAGTAAAAGCTTTCTCCCAGCTCTTCTCTGAACTTGGCGGGCAAAACTATCCTTCCCTTTGAATCAACCGAATGATTTGACATTCCCGAGAACATTTGCCCACCTCCGTTTTCATTATAGATTAATTGCGGTGCCATTTCGTTCATAAAACACACAAAATGACACGAAATGACACCTTTTGAATTCATTATAATACATAAAAATCAAAAAATCAAGGCTTTGAAATATATTTTTTAAATTTTTGAAAACTTTTTTTCAAATTGTTACCTTATTATTTATAAAAAAGCGCCCCGGCGATCCGAGACGCTTATATTGAATCATTTACTTAACGACGACCTTGCATGTGGCCGCTATATGGTTAAAGGTTTTTACCGTTATTGTCACCGTTCCCTTCTTTTTGGGAGTAAGCTCTCCGGTAGAGCGGTTAACGCGGCAGATATCAATGTCGCTGGACTGGAAGCTGAGCGCGTTTGAGGCGTGATCGTCGTCAAACACCACCTCGGTACTGAGCGGCTCGCCCACCCTGGCGGTGTACTCGCGCCGGGCAAACGACACCCGTACAGGCGCTTTTTTTACTGTAATGTTGCATATGGCAAAGGTGTGGTTGAAGGCCTCGGCGGTGATAGTTGCCTCTCCTTCCGATAAAGCCGTGACCGCTCCGTTTTGGTCTACGGCGGCTACGCTCTCGTCATCCGAGCGGAAAACCAAGCTGTTTGAGGCGCTTCCCTCGGGAAAATTAACGTTAAGCGCGGCGGTTTCGCCCGTACCCATGCTCATTTCGCCGCTGTCGAACCAGATATCGTACGGTGCTTCCTTTACGATCACGTTGCAGCCGGCGTGAACGCCGTTGTATGTCTTGGCTACGACCGTTGCGGTGCCTACGCTTAAACCGGTAAGCAGTCCGCCTGCCTTTTCAACGCTTACCGCCGACGGATTGTTTGACGAGTATTCCACGGCGCGCGCTATAGTTCCCTCTGACAACCTGCTGTCGAGGTCAAAGGTCTCGCCTGTGCCGATAGTGAGCATGGTGGCATTCAGCGTCAGGTCTTTCGGAGCGGGCATTACCTTAACGCGGCATACCGCCTTTTTGCCGCCTTCCGACTGAACCGTGATGTCGGCTTCACCGAAGCCGTGAGCCGTCACAACGCCCTTTTCCGATACTCCGGCAACGAGCGTGTCGCTGCTTTTCCATGTGAGCTTAGGTATGCAGTTGACGGGCGAATATGAGGCGGTAAGGGTGTATTTTTCGTTTTCGCCGAGATCAAGCGAAGTTTTGTCAAGCGTAAGCGACTTCATTTCGGCAAGCTTATAGTAATTATTCCCGATTGAAGCGGTCGCCTTTTTTTCCTTTTGAATATTTCCCTTTCCGCAGTTGCAGATGATGTTTTCCGATATTTTGCCTCCGGAGCAATTGGGGCGGATATTTATTCCGTAGCGCGAAACCTTGTTTATAAAGTTGCCGGTCACCGAGCCTGTGATTTTTGACTTTGCCTCAAGAAGTATTCCGTCCGAAGATGTTTTTGTGATGCTGTTGTCCTTGACGGTCTTTATGTCAGTATCCGCAAGTTCCATTCCGTGATACGGCGCCGATTCGATAGTATTGCCGCTGATAGAGCTAAAGGTCGCGGTTTGTGAAGTGATAGGATTGCATACTTTTTTAGAGTACTTGCTTTTTGTGCAGGTAACGGTGTTGCCGTCGACCGCCGCGTTTCTGACGTTTTCAAGATAGATGCCGCTGCCGGCGGTATTAATTGTATTGTTCCTGATCGTAATGCCGTTGATGTAATAGTTGCCTTTGGGATATCCGCCGCTTCCGTCGGAGTTTTGTTTAAGCGCCTTTTTTAGGTTATATCCGGTAAACGAAATAGCCAGCGGCTCATAATCGGCATATATATCCCTGACGTTTCCGCAGCCTGTGATGATGTTGCCCGAAACGAGGATATTGGCGTTAAACGGAGTTTTATAAGAATCAGATATAGATGTTTTGGTTTTGCCCTCCTTGGCGAGAACGCTTGGCTTAAAGCCGCATTCCGCATTGTTGCGCATCGAATAAAACGCTATCGCTCTGGGGGTATTCGAAATTCGGTTATTTGTTATTTGGACGTTTTTCCAATTCTCAGCCTGAATAGCCGCGCTTTTAATATCCTTAAAGGTATTGTCGGTGATAACAATGCCGTCAAAGGGATCGTTCAGGATCTGGGTGTGGGAGCCGATCGCGCGCGGACAGTTGGTAAAAAAGCAGCCTTCTATCCGAACATTTTTTATATTTACAGCCTCGGAGCGGCAGCCGAAAATATGCCCTACTTTAGGGATATCGAGCTGAATAGCCTCATAGCCCACCTCGTCGGCGTCCAAGACCTGATTTTTGAACGAGCAGTTTTGGATAACAAAGCCGTCAACCGCCGCTACCTCCATCATATGCGCGTTTTTAAGGTTGGTAAGAGTCGTTCCCGCCATGGTGAAGTTTGACGCATGCGTCACCTTTACCATCGTGTTTGAGGTCGAGTTGCCGTTGAGCGTGCCGCCCTCGATAGTGATATTGGTGTTCTGCGAGTAACCCGTGGCGCCCTTGTCGGGAGCGGTATCGTCGCCGGTTCGGATCATGTTGGTTATCGACTCTTTGTAACGGTAAAGCTCAACATTGTTGAGCGAAAGAATGGTATTGCTGTAAACATGGAGCGCATACCGGAGCTCATATTTTCCGGGCTCTACAACAACTTTATAGACATTGTCCTTTGTGGCGCTGTAATGAGCGGAGTTGAGCGCCGGCTGTATAGCCTTAAAAGCGCCCTTTGCCTGTATCTCGGCTTTTGTTACTCGGATCTCGGTAACGTGGCTTTCGGCGGAGTCGTCGGCAGCAGCGGCAAAAGGCGCAGAGGTCAGCACGGCTGCCAGCATGACAGTCGTAAGTATAAGGGATATGATTTTGAAAAAGCGCGGTTTCATAGCCGACCTCCCTATAAATGCTATTTTCTATTTTAGAATATAGTGCAGAGAATGTCAATAGATTTTTGTCAAATTTTGCCTTTTTTAGGATAATTTTCACAATATTTTCACATAATTATCACAAAACAGCGTATGCTGCTCATATGTGACTCAACACAAAAGAAAAACTGCCCTGACAAAATCAGAGCAGTTTAAATTATTTATTTCGTTTGCGTTTAAGGGTGCTCAAATCATACGGCGTCGCCTGGTATACAAAGTAGTTGAGCCAGTTGGTGTAGAGCAGCGTGGCGTTGCTGCGCCATACCATGGGCGGCGTGAGCGTTGAGTCGTCGTTGGGGAAATAGTTGTAGGGCACGTCGATTTCAAGCCCCTTGCTGATGTCGCGGAAATACTCGTTTGCCAGGGTATCGCGGTCGTATTCGGCGTGACCTGTGATAAACACATGTCTGCCGGTGCGGTTGCAGATGACCGAAGGCCCCGCCATTTCGGACACGGCAAGTATCTCAAGCCCCATATGCTTGCGGATGTCCTCCTCCCTGACGCCCGTGTAGCGCGAATGAGGGATCTGGAAGGTGTCGTCAAAGCCGCGCATCAAGGGATGGTTCGGCTTTAACACCCTGTGGGTATAAACTCCGCTGAGCTTTTTCTCAAACTGATATTTTTCAATGCCGTAGTGATAATACAGCCCCGCCTGAGCGCCCCAGCAGATATGGAAAGTGGAATAGACGTTTTCGTCAGCCCAGTCCATTATCTCGCAGAGCTCGTCCCAGTAATCGACCTCCTCAAACGGTATCTGTTCAACAGGCGCGCCCGTGATGATAAGTCCGTCGAATCTGTCGTCCTTGATCTGGTCAAAGGTTTTGTAGAAGGTGGTGAGGTGGTGGGGCGAGGTGTTCTTCGAGGTGTGAGTCGCCATCTGCAAAAGCTCGATGTCAATTTGAAGCGGAGTGTTTCCCAACAGCCTGAGCAGCTGAGTCTCGGTGGCGATTTTTGTGGGCATAAGGTTGAGGATCAGGATTTTAAGCGGACGGATATCCTGCTTTAAAGCGACCTCGTCAGGCATGACAAAGATGTTCTCACTCTCCAATACCTTTATCGCGGGCAAATTGCTCTGAACTTTAATCGGCATTTTCTCACTTCCTCTCTGATAAATTTGGTGCGGGCAAAGCCCACCGTCAACTATTCACTATTCACTATTCGTTAATACTGCTTGCCCCAGTAAACCATGTGCTTGGCGGGCTTGCCGCAGCATACGCAGGTATCGGCGAGATGCTCCTCCTCAAAGGGGATGCAGCGGCTCTTTACGCCTCCGGTAACGTCCTTGAGCTTATCCTCGCACTCGCTGCTGCCGCACCACATAGCCTTGATAAAGCCGGGCTTGTTGGCGGCGGTGTCAATAAACTCCTCGTAGCTTGTGGCGGTAAAGGTCTTTTGCTTTGTGTTTTCAAGCGCGCGGTCGTACATGTCGCTGTGGATCTTTTCCATGAGCTCGGTTATAAAGCTTTCCAGGTTCTCAAACGGAACGAAAGCCTTTTCGCGGGTGTCGCGGCGTACAACAACGCACTGACCGTTTTCGATATCCTTGGGGCCGATCTCTACTCTGACGGGCACGCCCTTCATCTCATACTCGGCAAACTTCCAGCCGGGAGCATGGTCGGAGTCGTCGAGCTTTACGCGGTAGTTCTTCTGAAGCTGAGCCTTGACCTCGTTCGCCTTGTCGAGGACGCCCTCCTTGTGCTGGGCGACAGGGATTACGGCAATCTGGATAGGAGCGATCTTGGGCGGCAGAACAAGGCCGTCGTCGTCGCTGTGAACCATGATAAGCGCGCCGATCATGCGGGTGGAAACGCCCCATGAGGTCTGGTGCGGATAATGCAGCTTGTTGTCCTTGCCGGCGTAGGTGATGCCGAAGCTTCTGGCAAAGCCGTCGCCGAAATAATGCGAGGTTCCGCCCTGGAGCGCAACGCCGTTGTGCATCATCGGCTCTATCGTATAGGTGGCCTCGGCGCCCGCGAACTTTTCCTTCTCGGTTTTTCTGCCGATAACCGCGGGAATAGCCATTGTTTCCTTATAGAAATCGTTGTAAACATTGAGCATTTTAAGGGTTTCTTCCTGAGCCTCCTCGGCGGTGGCGTGCATAGTGTGACCCTCCTGCCAGAGGAACTCGGAGGTACGCAGGAACGGACGGGTAGTTTTTTCCCATCTTACAACGCTGCACCACTGATTGTAGAGCTTGGGCAGGTCGCGGTATGTATTGATGACCTTTTTATAGTGCTCGCAGAAAAGGGTTTCGGATGTGGGGCGAACGGCAAGACGCTCGGTGAGCTTTTCCTGACCGCCGATAGTAACCCAAGCGCACTCGGGAGCGAAGCCCTCGACGTGGTCTTTTTCCTTCTGCAAAAGGCTTTCGGGAATAAACATGGGCATGTAGACGTTCTCATGGCCTGTTTCCTTAAAGCGTCTGTCCAAGTCGGCCTGAATAAGCTCCCAGATAGCGTAGCCGTAGGGGCGGATGACCATGCAGCCCTTTACGCCCGAATAGTCTACAAGCTCAGCCTTCTTTACTATGTCGGTATACCATTTTGCGAAATCAACGTCGCGGCTCGTAATTGCCTCGACCATTTTTTTGTTGCCTGCCATATTTCTGCCTCCGTGGTTTTTTTATTGTATAACATTTCTATTATACAGCATTTTTATTATTTTTCAAGTGTTTTTGATTTTTGGGCAAAAATAAAAAGCAGCGCGTCGGCGCTGCTCTGTATTAACCCTGTTTTTTCTGGGAATTTGTGATGTTTGCGCGGGTCTTTTTGATCTCGCCCAGCTGGGAAGCGAGGCTTTCCTCGGTGCGCTTCATAATGCTGTCGACGTAAACGTTTGTAGCCTTGCGGATCTCAGCCGACTTATGCTTGGCGTCCTCGATGATCTCTCTCGCCTTAGCCTGAGCCTCTCTTACGATCTCGTTCTGATTGAGCATGACCTTTTTGCGTTCCTCGGCAGCGCGGATGATGTTCTCGCTCTCGCGGTTAGCCTCGGCAAGGATCTGCTTTCTGTCGGCAACGATATGCTTAGCCTGTCTTACCTCGGCGGGCATTGCCTCCTGGATCTGGTCGATGATGTCGTAGACCTCATCGCTGTTCACAAGAACCTTGCCGCCCGAGAAAGGCATTGATTTTGCGTCATTTACTAAATCCTGAAGCTGCAGAATTAAATCGTCAACTTTCATGTTATCCACTCCTATTATCTGATTCCTTATTTTATTGAAAGCCTCATTTATGAGGGTTATTTCCTTAACTTTTTTATTATCCTGTCGTGTACGCACGCGGGTACGAAGTTGCTGATGTCGCCGCCCATCGAGCCGATCTCACGCACCATGCTGGAGCTGAGGAAGGTTGAGTCGGCGTCGGCTGTCAAAAAGATCGTTTCAAGCTTTGGATTGAGCTTTTTGTTGGCGATAGCCATCTGGAACTCGTATTCAAAGTCGGACACCGCCCTTAACCCCTTAACGATGGTGTCTATGCCGCAGGTTTTGCAGTACTCGGCGAGCAGCCCTTCAAAGCTTACTATCTCAACATTCGGCAAGCCGCTGACTGCCTCGGTAAGCAGCTCAATGCGTTCCTCGGTTGAGAAGGTGGGCGTTTTGCTTGAATTGACAAGCACCGCCACAACGACCTTGCCGAACATTCCCGACGCGCGGGTGATAATGTCCAAATGCCCGAGCGTAACGGGGTCGAAGCTGCCCGGACAGATTACCGTTTTACTCATATAATAAAATCCTTGTGTCTGAATGTTGTTATTTTTATTTTACCATAGCGATACTGTCTGTCAAGTACAAAATCGCCGTATTGCGGCAAAAGTTCCTCGTCAAGAGGGTTTTCCGCAATAATAACGCCCGTTTCGCTCATGCACTCGGGAACAAGCGAAAGCGCGCTTTGAAGAATGCCCGTTTTGTAGGGCGGATCGAGAAACGCTATGTCAAACGATACGGGGTTCATCGACAAAAAGCTGCGGTAATCCGCCTGAACCACCTTTGCGTTTTGCTCAAGCTTTACGGTTTTCAGGTTGCGCTTGACGGTTTCTATGGATTTTTTTGCGTTGTCAACAAAATAAGCTTGCTTTGCGCCGCGGCTGAGCGCCTCGATCCCCATCTGTCCGCTGCCCGCGAACAGATCAAGAAAGCTTCTGCCCTCTGTCTGGAACTGGATTATTGAAAAAACCGCTTCTTTTATTCTGTCGGTGGTGGGTCTTACGTCCTCGCCCTCAAGGGTTTCAAGACGTCTGCCACGCGCCGAGCCTGTAATAACTCGCATAAAAAACCTCACTAACAGAAACAGTATATCATATAACGCATGATTTTACAAGAATATTTTTTCGTTATAATGAATAAATTTGCGGGGATATCAGTTTTCGTTCTCAGGATGAAAGTACCTGTACACCGAAAGAGCGCTGTCGCGCGTCATTTTGGGAGCGGACTCAAGCTCCTTTAGATCCGCTTTTGAAATGTTGTCAATGGTGCGGAAGTATTTCAGCAGCGCCTTTGCCCTTACCTCGCCTACGCCCTCGATAGAGGTCAGCGAGCTTTTAAACGTCGTGTTTTTCCTGCGCGTGCGGTGATATTCAATAGCGAAGCGGTGAACCTCGTCCTGCATTTTGCTCAAAAACGAAAACAGCCCTCGCTTTGAGCTTATCGCTATTTCACCGCCCTCGCCCGTAACCGCTCGTGTACGGTGCTTATCGTCCTTCACAAGCCCGAAAAGCGGCACGTTTATGTCCATTTTATCAAAGACAGCGCGCACCGCCGCGACCTGTCCTTTTCCGCCGTCGAGGAGGATCAGGTCGGGCAGCCTGCCGAAGCCCTCGTCGGATTTTTCGGCGGCGCAGTACTCCTCAAAGCGCCTTGTAAGCGTTTCAGCCATTGAGGCGTAGTCGTCCTGCCCCTCAAAGCCCTTGATTTTGAACTTTTTGTATGCTGATTTAAGCGGCTTTCCGTTTTTGTAAACTACCATGCCGGCGACGTTTTCCGTGCCCGCGAGGTTTGATATATCGTAGCACTCAATATACTCGGGCAGCTTTTCAAGGCCAAGCGTCTGCCTTAGCTCCTCAAGCACGTTGAACTCGTGAGCGGTAACGCCCTTTTGCTGAGCCAGCGCCTCGGCGGCGTTTGAGCGGCACATAGCCGCAAGCTGAGCCTGCTCGCCGCGCTGAGGAACACTCAGCGTAACCTTGCTTCCGCGCTTTTCGCTGAGCCACCGCCCAACGTCCTCAATGCCCTCAAAGCCGCTGTGGAGCGCTATGTTTTTTGGAATGTCGGGGCGCATTGTGTAGTAGCCGATGATGAATTCCTCGGTATCCGATTCGGCGTCGCCGCTGTCAAAAATAAAGCTTTCGCGGTCAAACAGCCTGCCGCCCTCAAAGCGGAACACCTGGAAGCAGGTTTTTCCGTCGTTTTCAAAGGACGCTATAACGTCCTCGTCAAGCACCTTGCTGAGCACTACCTTCTGCTTGTCGCCCATTCTTTTTACGGCGGCTATTTTGTCGCGGATACGAGCCGCGCGCTCAAACTCTAAGTTTTCCGCGGCCTCCTCCATCTGCTCGGTAAGTTTTTTTACCGAATTTGACGAGCCGCCCTTTAAAAAGTCGAGCGCCTGACTGAGGCTTTCACGGTAATCCGAGAGCTTTACCCTGCCCGTACAGGGAGCCATGCACTGCCTTATGTGGTAGTTGAGGCACGGTCTGCCCTTGCGGAAATCGCGCGGGAACTGACGGCTGCAGGTTGGCAGCATAAAGATCTTGTTAGCTTCCTCAACAGCGCTTTTTACATAATAGCTGCTTTTGTACGGCCCGATATACGTCGCGCCGTCGTCCGCCTTTTGGAGCACATACGAAAGCTTGCCCCAGTCGCCGCTGCCGACTCTGATATAGCTGTAGCCCTTGTCGTCCTTAAGCAGGATATTGTACTTGGGCGTGTGCTGCTTTATAAGGCTGCATTCAAGGATAAGCGCCTCAAACTCGCTGTCGGTGATTATATACTCAAAGTCATCGACGTTGTCCACCATGCGGCGCACCTTTTCGGGGTGGTTGTTCTGAGAGCCGAAATACTGGCTTACGCGGTTTTTAAGCGCCTTTGCCTTGCCTATATAAATAATTGTACCGTCCTTTCCGTGCATGATATACACGCCCGGCAAAAGCGGCAGCGCCATCGCTTTTTTGCGCAGCGCGCTCATTTTCGGATTCAAGCCCTCACCCCCCAAAAAAATTCAGCAAGAAAAAAAGGCGGAGTTACTCCGCCCTGAAATGCATATAGAAAAATTACTCGGCAAAGCCTGATTCAACAAGCTCAGCAAGACCTTCAACAGCGTCGTTTTCATCCGAACCGTCAGCGATGATCTTGATAGATGTGCCGCCGATGATGCCGAGGGACAAAACGCCCAAAAGGCTCTTGGCGTTAACGCGGCGCTCTTCCTTTTCAACCCAGATTGTAGCCTTGTACTCGTTGGCCTTCTGAATGAAGAATGTTGCGGGACGCGCGTGCAGACCTGCTTTATTCTGAACCAATACTTCCTTTACATACATTTTAAATACCCTCTTCTCTATCTAGTAAATTGAATATGGTTTAACCTCGTTAACATTATAATCATTTTTTTCACCGAGGTCAATACACTAAATTATTTTCGTGTGAAGTTTCACCCGACGTAGAATTTTCAACCCGTTTATTGTGCAATTTTACAAAGTTTTATGTCGATTTTTCTGTTTTCAGTCTTATATATCGCAATCTTTTACAACAATATTGCCTAATTGAGTAAATCGGGGCGCTTGCTTCGGGTGACTTCAACAGCCTTTTCGCGCCTCCATTTTTCAATGTTTGCGTGGTGTCCGCTCAAAAGGATCTCGGGCACCTCGATGCCGCGCCATTCGGCGGGCTTTGTGTACTGAGGGTACTCCAGCAGACCGTTGAAGTGGCTCTCCTCGGTGAAGCACTCGTTGTTTGTCAGCACACCCGGCACCATTCGGCACAGCGCGTCGGTAAACGCCATCGCGGGTATCTCGCCGCCCGTAAGCACAAAGTCGCCGATCGAGATCTCCTCGTCGATAAAGGTGTCGAGCAGGCGCTGGTCAACTCCCTCGTAATGACCGCAGAGCACGCAGATATTTTTATACTCCGCAAGCTCCTTTAGCCGCCCCTGACTGAGCGTTTTGCCCTGAGGCGACATATAGATAAAGTGCGGGCGCTCGCCTGTTTCCTCACAAATAGCCTCAAAACAGAGCGCGATAGGCTCCGCCTTCATCAGCATGCCCATTCCGCCGCCGTAAGGGGTGTCGTCAACGCGGCGGTGCTTGTCAAAGGCGTAGTCGCGGAGCTGGTGGGTGTGTATTTCAACCGCGCCGCTCTGCCGCGCCCTGCCGATTATGCTGTCGCCGAAAACAGGCTCGAACATCTCGGGGAACAGCGTGATAATATCAATCCTCATCGTCAAAAATCCCTTTCATCGGCGTAATAAGCACATAGCCGTCCTCGGTGTTTATCTCGCGCACGACCTCGTCGATTACGGGAGCGAGGTATTTTTTGCCGTTTTTTGTTATTTCGTAAACGTCGTTTGCGCCCGTGCGCAGAACGTCGGTCAGTTTTCCGTAGACCTCGTCCGTATCGAAGTCGCGCACCTCAAGCCCTATCAAGTCCTGGACAAAGTGCACGCCCTCTCCGAGGTTTATGTCGTCACGGTCGATGTAGACTATCTTTCCGCGCATGCGCTCGGCTTCCTCAACGGTGTCTATGCCCTCGATTTTGCAGAGCGTTATATTTTTGTGCGGACGCGACTTCACTTTAATTGACTGCTCGCCGCGCTCGTCGAGGTAAAGGGTTTTAAACTCGGCAAGAAAGGCGGGAGAGTCGCACCACGGGTCGATCCTTACCTCGCCCCTGATGCCGTGCGTGCCGACGATTTTTCCGCTGTCAAGAAATTGCTTTTTCATATATATCTCCTATTTATCAACTATTTCAGCTCTACAATCGTTACGCCGTCCTCGCCCTCGCCGAAGGTTCCGAGGCGCTGGGATTTTACCGCCTTGTGGTGACGGAGGTGCCGGTTTATTTCGCGGCGGAGCACGCCCGTGCCCTTGCCGTGGATAATTGTGAGCTTTGAAACGCCCGAGAGCACCGCGTTGTCTATAGCCTTGTCAACGATAGCCACCGCTTCATAGGCGGTCTGTCCGCGCACGTCGACCTCGGTTTCGGGGCGGACGTCCATTCGGCTCGGCACGTTGCGCGTTGAGGCGAATTTAGGAACATTGGGTTTTAATTTTGATTTGAGCAGACGAAGATTTTTAATGTCAACACGGGTTTTTATTATGCCCGCCTGTACCAGCACTATTCCGTCCTTATTTGGCGGCGCTAAAACCGTGGCGTTTTTGTCAATATCGTAAATGAGCACCTCGTCGCCCACCTTGAGCGGACGAGGCAGCTTGTATTCCTCGTCGGGAGTGTTTTTGAGCTTTACGGGGTCGGCGTAGGCTTCCATTTTGTCGATGTCTCGCCTCAGCTTTGAGCGCGTTTCGGCTGACATCTCCTTTTCCTTCCGCGCCTTTTCAAGCTCCTCAACAAGCGCGTCTGCCTGCGCGCGCGTCCTTGAAATTATGCGCTGCGCCTCCTGTCTGGCTTGCTCGACCTCGCGCTCGGCGTCGGCTTTTGCCCTTTTCAGCTCATTTTCAGCCTTTTGCTTTTCGGTGTTAGCCTTTGCGGTTAGGCGGTTGGCGTTTTCAACCTGCTTTTCAAGGCTCTGGCGCTGCTTTTCAAGCTTTTCAACAACGTCCTCAAACTGGCGGTTCTCGCTGCTGACAAGCTGCTGAGCGCGCTCTACGACCGCGCTGTCCATGCCAAGCCGCTTTGAGATAGCGAAGGCGTTGCTCTTGCCCGGCACGCCGATGAGCAGCCTGTATGTCGGCTTCAGCGTTGCTACGTCAAACTCGCAGCTTCCGTTTTCAACGCCCTCGGTGCGCAGGGCAAACTCCTTAAGCTCGGCGTAATGGGTGGTGGAGGCGATTTTAGTGTGCTTTTCGCGCAGCTTTTCAAGTATGGCAATAGCGAGCGCCGCGCCCTCGACAGGGTCGGTTCCCGCGCCGAGCTCGTCGATAAGACAGAGCGAGCCGGCGTTGGCAAGCTTGATTATCTGAATGATATTCGTCAT
The DNA here is from genome assembly GCA_964629925.1 of uncultured Ruminococcus sp. GTDB lineage: Bacteria > Bacillota > Clostridia > Oscillospirales > Acutalibacteraceae > Ruminococcoides. The sequence goes on along the minus strand of CAZVSQ010000005.1, from coordinate 10,223 downwards.
GTGAGCCGAGAAGGTGGAAAGCGACTGCTCAATGCTCTGCTCGTCGCCTATATCCACCAGAACGCGGCGGAAAACGCTTAGCTCGCTGTTGTCGGCGCAGGGCACCAAAAGTCCGCACATAGCCATTAAAGTGAGCACACCGAGCGTTTTAAGCGTTACGGTTTTGCCGCCGGTGTTGGGACCCGTGATAACAAGGGTGTCGAAGTCCTTGCCGAGATGAATGTCGATAGGCACGACCTTGTCCTTCGGAATAAGCGGATGACGCGCCTGTTTGAGGTTTATTTCACCCCTGTCGTTGATTTTGGGCATTGAGGCGCGCATTGAATAGGCAAGGTCAGCCTTGGCAAAAATAAGATTGAGGCGCGTAAGGCTTTGGTAGCTGCGGATAATAGCGTCGGCAAAGTCGCCAGCGTTTGCGGAAAGCTCAAAAAGGATACGCTCGATTTCCTCCTCTTCCTTGCCCTTCAGCAGCTTGATGTCGTTATTAGCCTGCACAACGCCCATCGGCTCGATAAACACAGTCTGTCCGCTTGACGAGGTGTCGTGAACCAAGCCCGGCACGTTGTTGCGGCACTCGGCGCGGACGGGCACGACATATCTGCCGTCGCGCTGGGTGACGATAGTATCCTGCAGGTATTTTATGTATTTGCTGCTGCGGATGATTTTGTCAAGCGTTTCGCGCGCTTTTGAGGAAGCCGTGCGTATTTTGCGGCGGATATCCGAGAGCGTGTTGCTCGCCTTGTCGGAAATCTCCTCCTCGCTTATGATAGCCGAGGTGATTTTTTCCTCTAGGTATTTATTCGAGATAAGTCCGCTGAAATCGCTGTCAAGCGTTGTTTCAACCGAGGAGCAGCGCGACTGCCACTCCTTAACGGTGCGGATAATGCGCAGTGTGTCGGCGATCTTAAGCAGCTCGCCCGCTGTAAGGCATCCGCCCGCCTCAGCTCGTCTTAGGCTGCCCGAGCAGTTTACCGCACCGCCGAAGGACGGAGCGCCGAAGCGGCCGCTCAGCGCTACCGCGTCGTCGGTCTGTTTAAGCAAAAAGCGCACCTTTTCAATATCGGTCTGCGGCTCAAGCGCAAGCGCCATATCACGCGCGTCCGAAAGATTGGTGCGCGACGCGAGCTGCTCAAGTATTTTATTCAGTTCAAGTGTTTTGTAATGTCTGTTCATCATAATTATTTTATCGCTTTATAAAAATTCAGTGTTTTAAATTCCTTTTCAAATCTGTATTGCAAATACGCCTCGCTCGCGCGGTTCAAAAGCTCCAGCCCCTCGTCCGAGAGCGAGAACGAAAACAGCTTGTCGTCGTCGGCGTACACGGTATGGCGCAAAGCGGTAAGCGCAGCCTCGGTAAGCGGCACGGCGCCGCCGGCGTTTGAGCCTCGGCAGCGCTCGCACTCTATCTCGCCCGTCTGCGGGAAAAAGCACATGAGCGGAGCGGTATAAACTCCGCAGGTTCTGCACATTATCAGATCGGGCAGGTAGCCCGCCATTGCCGCAAGCCGCATTTCAAGGCACGGCTTTACAAGCTCGGCAGGCCGCTTGTCCTCGTTTATAAGATACAGCGAATTTAGCACCAGGCTGAGATATTTTTCGGCGTTTTTCTCACGCGGGCAGATAGTGAGCGCAAGCTCGCAAAAATACTGGGCGAGGCACATTTTTTTAACGTCGCCGCGCAGCTTTGAAAAAACGCGCAGGGTTCGCGCGTCGCCTATAGAGTAGCTGTCGCGCCCTGTGTGGAACGTCAGCAGCGAGTAGCTGAGCAGCGAGGTCGCCGCCGCTTTGCCGCCCTTGATGTTCTTTGCTCCGCGCACAAACGCCTTTACAACGCCGTTAGAGTTGGTGAGGACATGAACAAGCTTGTCCTGTTCACCGATATTCTGTTCCTTTATTATCAGTCCCTCGGTTCGGAATTTCATCGGTTTCCTCCCGTTTTACGGTATCGGCGCCCGTGTCGAGCGCTTCCTTTGCGCGCCTGTAATCAAGATAATCGAGCACGCTGCCCGAGTTTAAAAACAATCTCCAGTGACCTAATTCGTCCATAACAACACCCCCGAAGGGTAGTTTTCGAACGTTTATCACGTTTTATGAATGGAAGCATTTGGTCGCGGTAAATCTCTAATTCGGAATTTAATTTAATTCGGAATTCGGAATGCGGAATGCGGAATGCGGAATTTTTTGCAGAAAGGTTTCTGTAACATAAGCCTCCCTTTATAAGGGAGGTGGCACGGCATTTATGCCGTGACGGAGGATTCTTAAACAGATAATCGCACTTTTTAAATCCTCAGTCAGCTTTGCTGACAGCTCCTTTATGAAAGGAGCCTTTTCCCACGCAAATTATAAAGCGCCGTTGCAGAAAGGTTTTTGTCAGTGGTCGTTATCCATAGGCGCGCCGGATGAAACGTCATGTTTCCGCGCTTCCTACAGCTGTCAGCTGTCAAAGTCCTTTTCGTTATATCCGAAATTCTGCACGAGCTGGGCGCGGTTGCGCCAGTCCTCCTTGACCTTTACCCATGTCTGCAAAAACACCTTGCAGTCGAAAAACCTCTCGATATCCTGTCTTGCAAAGGTGCTTATCTTTTTGAGCATCGCGCCGTTTTTGCCTATTATAATGCGCTTGTGCGTTTCGCGCTCGCAGAATATCGTGGCGTCGATATCGAGGATGCCGTTGCCGCGCGTTTTCATGCGCTCGATGAGCACAGCCGTGCCGTGAGGAATTTCCTTGTCGCACAGGCGAAGGATTTTTTCACGGATTATCTCCGCCACGATTACGCGCTCGGGCTGGTCGGTAAGGGTGTCGTCGTCAAAGAAGTGGCCGCCCTCGCCCGCCTGCTTTTTGAGCTCGTCAAGCAGCTCGTCCATGCCGCTGCCGTCCTGAGCGCTCACGGGCACTATAGCCTCGAAGTCGTAGAGCTGGGTGTAGGCAAGGATCTGCTTCATCAGCACGTCCTTTTCTTTTATCATGTCGATTTTATTGATAGCAAGAATAGCCGGCATATCGAGCGCCTTGAACTTGCCTATCAGGTCGAGCTCGGTCTGCCCCGGCTCGCGGTCGGCCTCGACAACAAGCATACAGCAGTCAACGCCGCCGACGCTCTCGTTTACCGAGCGCACCATGTACTTGCCGAGGGTGTTTTTCGGCTTGTGCATACCGGGCGTGTCAAAAAAGACAAGCTGGTACTCGCCCTCGGTCAGCACGCCCGTAATTCGGTTGCGGGTTGTCTGGGGCTTTGACGATACAATAGCTATTTTCTGCCCCAGCAGGCGGTTGAGTATTGAGCTTTTGCCCACATTCGGTCTGCCGACTATTGCGACAAAAGCGGATTTATCGTTTTGATTCATATAATCTCCCACTACATAAAAGAGGACGTATTGCGCGTCCCCTTTTGATTATTTTTTCTTCTTACCGTAAAACGCGATAAACGCCGCCGACAGCAGGGCAAGGATAGCGAGCACAACAGCCGAAAGCGGATACGCAGCGAAAAACGAGCGCATGTTGTTCCACGATTCGGCGTTGATAAAGAACAGCGCCGCGACCGCCATAGCAGCAGCCGCCATAACAAGCACCGCTGCCGCCGCCAAGTCCTTTGCAAGCTTTATCTGGGCGTTATATTCCCTTGTTACCGAGTTGCAGGCGTGCTCGATCGAGGTGTTGACGAGCTCAAGCGCTATGACAGCGCCGATGAGCACCGTCAATACAGCGAAGCGCTCAACCGAAAATCCGCAAATACCCGCGAACACGAGCGCAAAAACTGCCGCGACGATATGAAAGCGCAGGTGCGCCTCGGTTTTCAGCGCGCCCAGAATACCGTAAATCGCGTACCAAAAGCTGAGAAGCTGTTTTTTCATTTACACCTTGTCAACGATATAGCTTGATGACGCGGGCAGACCGAGCTGCTCCATAACAAGCTCTTCTTTTTCTCTCATTCTTACCTTTTCAAGCTTTTCAACATGGTCGTAGCCAAGCAGATGAAGCACGCTGTGAGCGGTAAGATAGCCTATCTCGCGCTGGAAGCTGTGGCCGTAAAGCTCAGCCTGGTCGCGCGCCTTTTCAACGGAAATAACAACGTCGCCCAAAATCTTTGCGCCGGTTTCCATATCAATGTCATAAACGCCGTTCTCGCCCATCGGGAACGAAAGGACGTCGGTTTCGATGTCCTTGTCGCGGTACTGCTTGTTAAGCTCGCGTATGCCAACGTTATCGGTAAAGGTAACGCTTATCTCCGCCGGCCCCTCAAACTTCTCGAGCTGCAGAACCGCGTTGCAGCAGCGGCGCACAAGCATGCGGATACCCGTAGGAATTTTAACGGTCTTTTGTTTGTTTGTAATAACTACTCGAATTTTGTCTGCCATAGTTCCACCCTTTTCTATAGTTTTTCAAGATATAAATGTTAAATGTAAAAATCAGCGTTTCGGATTTGAGTCATATTTTGCGTATGCCCTGATGATGTCCTGAACCAGCTTGTGGCGCACAACGTCCTTTTCATCAAAGTAGCAGTGACCTATTCCCTCGATGTTTTTAAGGATCTTCATGCAGTCCTTAAGACCGCTTCTTGCCCCCGAGGGCAGGTCGATATGAGTGATGTCGCCCGTGATGACCATTTTAGAATTAAAGCCCAGGCGCGTCAAAAACATTTTCATCTGCTCGCGCGTGGTGTTCTGAGCCTCGTCGAGGATGATAAAGCTGTCGTCAAGAGTTCTGCCGCGCATATAAGCCAAGGGAGCGACCTCGATATTGCCGCGCTCGACATACTTCTGGTAGGTCTCGGCGCCCAGCATATCAAAAAGAGCGTCGTAAAGCGGGCGCAGGTACGGGTCGACCTTGCTCTGCAGATCGCCCGGGAGGAAGCCGAGCTTTTCGCCCGCCTCAACAGCGGGGCGCGTAAGGATAATGCGGTTTACCTGCTTGCTGCGGAACGCCGTTACCGCCATGGCAACCGCCAAATAGGTTTTGCCCGTACCGGCGGGACCTACGCCTATGGTGACGGTGTTTTTGGCTATAAGATTGCAATAGCGCTTTTGACCGATCGTTTTGGGTTTGATGGGCTTGCCCTTTGAGGTGATGCAGATGCAGTCGCCCGCAAGCTCCTCGATTTTATCCTCGCTGCCGGAATTGACAAGCGAGATGCAGTAGCGCACGTTTTGGTCGGACAAAGCCTCGCCCCTGCTCAAAAACTGCAAAAGGCTTTCGATGACCGTTGTTGCCTTTGCCGCCTGCTCGGCGTCGCCGTCAATTTTAAGCTCGCTTCCGCGGCAGGTTATCTTTACGCCGAACTCGCGCTCGATAAGCTTTATATTGCTGTCAAAGCTGCCAAACAGCGCCACAGCGTTTTCCATTCTGTCGATATTAATGATGTGTTCCGTTGCGCATGACTCCTCATTATTTCTTCAGTTTATAATTATAGCATATTTTAACCATATTTTCATGTATTTTTTTAAAAAACTGTTGGATTTTCACATTTTTGTATAAACGCACAATTTAAGGGGCTGTTTTTTGTCAACCTTTGTAATTCTTGCCCCGTAAATTAGCTCTTTAGTGCTTATTTTAAGGTGTTGAACAATAAAAATCCCAAATTGCTTGACAACTTAACCTAAATAGTATATAATAGCCGAGGTGTACAGCTTTTTTCTTTACACCCAAACAATAAGGAGAGCTGTAACAATGGAGAAAAACATTGAGGTTTCGCTGCTGCTCGATTTTTACGGAGAGCTGTTAAAGCCGGGCGTCAGGCAGACTATCGACCTTTACTACAACGACGATCTTTCGCTTGCCGAGGTAGCCGACCGCTGCGGAATAACGCGCCAAGGCGTGCGCGACAGCGTAAAGCGAGGCGAGGCGCAGCTTTTTGACTTTGAAAAGAAGCTGGGGCTTATGCGCCGCTTCCGCGAGGTTGAGGACGGGCTTAACAAAATAGCCGGGCTTGCGGATGAGATCGCGGAAAAATCATCGGACAAAAACACCGCCGGGCTTGCCGCGCAAATAAGCGCGCTTGCGGGCGGACTTAAAGAATAAGAGGTTTTTATGGCATTTGAAGGACTTGCTGACAAGCTGGGCAGAGCGTTTAAAAAGCTGAAAAACAAGGGCAAGCTCAGTGAGAGCGACGTTAAGGAGGCAATGCGCGAGGTGCGTCTTGCGCTGCTTGAAGCGGACGTAAACTACAAGGTTGCCAAGGATTTTACCAACAAGGTCACCGAGCGCGCGGTCGGTCAGGACGTTATGGAAAGCCTGACTCCGGCGCAGATGGTCATTAAAATAGTAAACGAGGAGCTTACAAACCTTATGGGCGGCGAAAACGCGCGCCTTGAGTTTGCCTCAAAGCCGCCTACTGTCATTATGATGTGCGGCTTGCAGGGCTCCGGTAAAACTACCCATTCGGCAAAGCTCGCGAAAATGCTGAAGGAAACGCAGAACCGCAGGCCGCTGCTTGTCGCCTGCGACATCTACCGCCCCGCGGCTATCGACCAGTTAAAGGTAGTCGGCGCAAAGGCGGGCGTTCCCGTATTTGAGATGGGCACCGAAAACCCCGTTAAAATCGCCAAAGAGGCGGTAAGGCACGCAAAGGATTACGGCAACGATATCGTTATCCTCGATACCGCAGGCCGTCTGCACATTGACGAAGTCCTGATGAACGAGCTTAAGGACATCAAGGGCGAGGTAAACCCAGACGAGATTTTGCTTGTGATCGACTCTATGACAGGTCAGGACGCCGTAAACGTGGCAAAGAGCTTTAACGAGCTGCTTGAGGTCACGGGCGTTATCCTTACCAAGCTCGACGGCGACACCCGAGGCGGCGCCGCGCTGTCGGTAAAGGCAGTTACGGGAAAGCCCATCAAGTTTGCCGGTACGGGCGAAAAGCTCGACGACCTTGAGGTGTTCCACCCCGACCGAATGGCAAGCCGTATTCTGGGCATGGGCGACGTGCTTACCCTTATTGAGGACGCGCAGAACAAGCTCGACCAGAAGGAAGCCGAAAAAATGGCCGAGAAAATCATGGCTAACCGCTTTGATTTCAACGACCTGCTCGGTCAGTTTGAACAGATAAAAAAGATGGGGCCGCTGAAGGGCATCCTTTCAAAGCTCCCGGGCGTAGGCAAGCAGCTTGACAACGTTGACATAAATGACAGACAAATCGACTGGCTGCAGGCTATCATCCTCTCGATGACTCCCGAGGAAAGGGAGAACCCAAGCCTTATGAATCCCTCGCGCAAGCGCAGGATAGCCGCGGGCTCGGGCAGGACCGTTGAGGAAGTCAACCGCCTTATCAAGCAGCTCGACCAGATGCAGAAGATGATAAAGCAGATGAACAAGGGCGGCAAAAAAGGCAAGCGCAAAAAGAAAATGATGCTCCCCGGACTTGGCGGAATGCCTATGGACGGAATGGGCGGAATGCCCTTCTGATAACAATTCGGAATTCGGAGTTCGGAATGCGGAATTTGTTTGCAGGAAAGGTTTCTGCAACATAAAGCCTCCTTTTATAAAGGAGGTGGCACGGCATTTATGCCGTGACGGAGGATTTGCCTCCTTTTATAAAGGAGGTGGCACGGCATTTATGCCGTGACGGAGGATTTACATGGCAGATGTTATCCGCTAAATAAATCGTTGTATGAAGGATAACTCGGTGCGAGAGAATCCTCAGTCAGCTTCGCTGACAGCTCCTTTATGAAAGGAGCCTTTGCTTTGAGCAATGCTTGGCACGCCGTTGCAGAAAGGTATTTGTCAGCAGATGTTCTCCAAAGGCGGCTTTGGATGCAACGTCACGTTGCCGAAATTCCACATTCCAAATCCAAAAAGCAGGTTCTCCAAGCAATTGGTGAATATAAATCTACAAAAAATTTTTATGAGGTGTAAATTATGGCAGTAAAAATCAGACTTAGAAGAATGGGTTCAAAGAAAGCTCCCTACTACAGAGTTGTAGTTGCGGATTCAAGATACCCCAGAAACGGCCGTTTCATTGAGGAGATCGGCACATACGATATCCTTAAGAACCCCAGCGAGTTCAAGGTTGACGCGGAAGCTGTTAAGAAGTGGATCGCCAACGGCGCTCAGCCCACCGACACAGTCAAGGCTCTTCTTAAGAAGAACGGCGTTATCGAATAATCGCGGAGGATACCGAAATGCAGGAATTACTCGCGATTATTGCAAAGGGGCTTGTTGACGAGCCCGACGCGGTAAGCGTTGATAAGGACGAGCCCGCCGAGGACGGCACCGTGACATATCACATTCACGTTGCAGAGCCGGATATGGGCAGGATCATCGGCAAAAAGGGCAGGATCGCCAAGGCTATCCGCACCATTGCCCGCACAGTCGCTATCCGCAATGATGAAAAGGTCGTTGTTGAAATCGACTGATAATTTTTCAGATGAAAAGGACGCAGAGTAAAATCCGCGTCCTTTTTGTTATGCGATTAGTATATCCCCTGAGCCGTAACCTCGCCCGAGTTTATTCTTATTTCGGAGCCGTCGGGAAGCGTTACCATAAGCTCGCCGTTTTCGGCAACTCCCGAGGCGGTGCCGCTGAGCCTGTTCCCTCCGCGGTAAAAGCCGACGGTTTTGCCCACGGTGGCGCATAATTCGGTGTATTCCTTAAGCGTTTCACCGGTAAACTCCAGATCGCTTTTAATAAATTCCTGCTCCATTTGATTGAGCACGGCGGCAAGCAGCTTGTTTTTATCAAACTCTTTGCCCGATTCAAGCTTTATTGAGGTGGCTTTATCGGCTATTTCATCGGGGAACTCCGTCTGGTTGACGTTTATACCCGTTCCTATCACAATGTACTCAACGGCGTCAAATTCGGCGCTCATCTCGGTGAGGATACCGACGAGCTTTTTGCTGCCGACAATAACGTCGTTAGGCCATTTTATGCGGCAGTCAAGCCCCGTAAGCTCCCTTAGAGCCTTGCACACGGCAAGCCCCGTAAGCGGAGTGACGCACGACACCTCGGAGGGCGCCATTTTGGGGCGGAGCAGCACCGAGAACATCACGTTTTCGTCCTTAACGCTCGTCCAAACTCTGCCGAGCCTGCCCTTTCCCCCGACCTGCTCGCGCGCGGCGACGACCGTTCCGTTTTTACAGCCGCCGTTGCCGAGCTGCTTTAAATAGTCGTTTGTAGAGCCTACAGAGTCAAGAACGATAAGCTCGCTGCCGATCACAGCGGTGCGCATTTCACGCTTAACGGCTGCGGCAACAAGATATCCGGGCATTGAGCTGAGCCGATAGCCGCGGTTTGGTACGGACTCGATTTTGAAGCCCCTTTTTTTCAGGGCGTTTATCTCCTTCCAGACCGCCTGACGCGTTACGCCGAGGCTTTGGGCAAGCGACTGCCCCGACACATATTCACTTGACGACGTCAGTATTTCAAGGATCTCATTCTTCATAGCTCAAGATTTATTCTTTCTTACAACATCAACTATCCTGACGATAACAGGACTGAGAATAACGTTTGTCAGCAGTTCAATTATAAAATTCAACCCTATTACAAAGGTGAAGAAATACAGGAACACGTTGCTGTCGGCGTTCTTTGCCCATTCGTTGAATACAGGGCGGAAGAACAGGAACAAGCCGAACACAAAAATAAAGGTATTGACAAGAGGCGATACTACAGCAGCCGCGAATGTAGCCAAAACCTTGTTTTTCTTTTCAAGCGCGCGATATACAAGTCCGGCAGCCAATCCTGCGGCGGTTCCCTTGAGCATAATAAGCAAGGCGGTCAAAAACGGATTGACCTCGTAAAACAAAAATGCGCCGCTTTTTTCAATTCCGAATACGCTCAGCAATAGCACCGTCGCACTGAACACCGCGCCTAAGTAAGCGCCCGCTCCCACACCGTACAGCGCCGCTCCTATAACGATAGGAACAAGCGCAAATGTTATTGAGATCTGGTTTGCCGTGACATTGGTCAGGTATGTTGAAAACACCTGCAGCACAATAATAACAGCCGTCATCAGAGCAAGCCCCGCAAGCCTCTCGGTCTTTTTGTTTAATCTCGTCTTTCCTTTTTTCATAATATAACCTCCTGCTGCAATAAGGCTCCTTTTATAAAGGAGCTGTCAGCGAAGCTGACTGAGGATTTCCGAGCGCCGAGCTTTCCTGTTGCAGCGATTTTAATTGATGTATGCCCAAAATCGGCAATATCGAAAAACGTTTTATTAGGCAGATAACGCCTGCCATATAAATCCTCCGTCACGGCATAAATGCCGTGCCACCTCCTTTATGAAAGGAGG
>CAZVSQ010000004.1:36254-37954 GCA_964629925.1 uncultured Ruminococcus sp. | reverse complement strand
AAGCAAATGCTCGTCAAGTGCTTCCAGCGTATGGTTCTCCCATTTAGCAACAACGGTATCGCCCGAAAGTATCATAAATTGATGCTCTGCAATGATGATCAGCTCCCTTCTATGATAGTATCTTAACACAGATTACCGGGATTGTTAGCTATCATTTCGCATTCAGGATTGACAGCGTTTCATTATTGCGTTACATGCACAAAAAAGACAGCCGTTGCGCTGTCTTTTTTAGGTTCGGGTAATGTGGTTTTTACAGCTTAAAGCATTTTTGCAGCGCTTTGTATTCGCCGAGAACTAACATGGTGGTGCCGGCGGTAAGTACGGTGTCGGGGGATACTGAGAACTCCATAAATCCGGAGCGGTTTACGGCAATGATGTTCAGCTGGTACTTCTTTCTGACGTCGAGCTCCAGGATAGTTTTGCCTGTCCACATCGGCGGTACGTTTACCTCATAAAGCGAGTGGTTTTCGTCAAGCTCGATGTAGTCGAGGATAAGATTGGAGCTGTAGCGAACAGCCGCCCATCTGGCTATTTGCTTTTCGGGGTAGACCACTTTGTCGGCTCCGTTTCTCAGAAGGAATTTTTCCTGACCGTCCCGTTCCGCGCGTGACACCACGAAAGAGGCGCCAAGCTCCTTTAAAAGACTGGTCGTTTCCAGCGAACTCTGGAAGTCGTTGCTTATTGTCACAAAGCATATGTCGTAGTTGTCAACGCCGAGCGATCTTAAAAAGCTTTCGCTGGTGCTGTCGCCGATTTGCGCGGAAGTGATTATGTCTATCGCCTCGTTCACGCGTTCTTCGTTGATGTCTACGCCCATCACCTCATGCCCAAGCTTGTTGAGCTGCAGAGCGATGTGTTTGCCAAAACGTCCTAATCCGATCAATAAGACTGATTTCATAATCGTACTCTCCTTATCCTACGGTGATTTTTTCCTGCGGCAGCTTTGAGAGCTTTTTGTTAGCTCCCGAGATCGCCGCGTATATTACGGTAAGTCCGCCTACTCTGCCGAGAAACATCAGCAGCATAAGTATGCACTGCGAGGCAAGTCCAAGGTGCGGAGTGATGCCCAGGGTAAGTCCTACGGTTCCCACGGCCGAAGCGGTCTCATACAAACAGCTTCCCAGCGGCAGCCCCTCTACCGCGCTGATGATTGCCGCGCCGGAAAAGCACAGCGTTATATACATCAGTAAAACGGTGGCCGCGACCTTTACCGTGCCTGCCTCTATACGCCTGCCAAACATCTCCGGATCCTGCTTCCTGCGGAAACACGCTATCGCGTTGGCGGCAAGTACGGCTACGGTGGTGGTTTTCATACCGCCGGCGGTGGAGCCCGGCGATCCGCCTATAAGCATAAGCACTATGAAAAGCGCTTGGCTGATACGCGTCATGCCTGCCAAATTTTGGGTGTTGAAGCCCGCCGTACGCGTTGTTACCGATTGGAACAGCGCGCTGTTGAGGCGCTCGCCAAACGGAAGCTTTGAAAAATCCGTAAAGAAAAACACTATTGCCGGAATAAGGATAAGCAAGCCTGAGGTTACCAGCACTACCTTGGTCTGCATGCGGTACTTTTTGAATCGAAGCTTGTTTTTTACAATATCGTCCCATACCAAAAAGCCTATGCCGCCTATTATTATCAGCAGCATTACCGTGACGCCGATAACGGGGTTGGCGCGGTATTCGGTAAGCGAGGCGAATTTGTT
>CAZVSQ010000004.1:19065-36244 GCA_964629925.1 uncultured Ruminococcus sp. | reverse complement strand
GGATATCGAATGGAAAAAAGCCATCCATATGCCGCGCGCGCCGTGATCGTGAACGAATACGGGCATCATTACCAGCGCGCCCGTCAGTTCGATCAACGCGGTCAGCTTAAGCAAAAAGCCCGTCAGCTTTACAATACCGCCGACCTTAGGCGCCGAAATAGCGTCCTGCATTGTGCTCCTCTGTAAAATAGAGATCTTTTTGCGCATCAGCAGCGCAAACGAAGCCGCTATGGTGATAACGCCCAAGCCGCCGATCTGGATCATGATCAGTATCACCGCCTGTCCGAAGCTCGACCAGTATGTTGCGGTGTCCTGCACGATTAGTCCGGTCACGCACACCGCCGATGTGGAGGTGAACAGCGTCTGGTTGAACGGAGTTACGTTTCCGCTTTTGGAGGATATGGGCAGCATGAGTATCAGCGCACCCAGTAGGATCACACCGATGAATCCCAATATGATTATCTGAAACGACGTGATTCGCCGCTTTATCTTTGGCGGTTTAGGCTTGTTAGCCAGGTTTTCATCCCCTTTTGTAGGGCTAAGCCCTGTACGCCGTATATTATATCACAACAGACGGCGATTGTCATCCCCGGATCCGCTGATTTTTATTGCAAACGGATAGTCAAGTCCCTTGTTTTGTCGTACGGCGTTAAGCAAAAGCGCCTTTCAGGCTCCTTGATAAAGGTGGTCGTTTCTATATTATATAATCATATCCTGCGCTATCCGTACGCGTAAGATCCGCAACGGTAAAATTGTCGGTGTAGCGTCGGATAGTTTCGTCAAGACCGCGCCAGAATCCGAGCGTTCTGCACTCAGCCGCCTTCGGGCAGGGCTTGCTGCCGTTTTCAAGGCAGGTAACGGGCGCAAGACCGCCCTCCATAATGCGAAGTATTTCGCCGACAATGATCTCATCGGGTCCTTTAGATAATCTATAGCCGCCGCCCTTGCCGCGCAGACCTTCGACAATTTGTTTTTTAACAAGCACTTTTACTATGCTTTCCAGGTATTTTTCGGAAATCTCCTGCCGTTCGGCAATATCCTTTAATTTTATATAGTCGCTTCCGCTGTGCTCTGCCATATCAATAAGAACGCGCAGCGCGTAACGTCCTTTTGTTGAAATCAACATAATTCTCACCTCTATTTTCCTATTGTAGCAGTATGTTGATATGGTTTCAAGATTTTTTTTTAAATTTCTATTGACAAATTCAAAAAAGTGGAGTATTATATAGTCATCCCATTAACATACTAACTTTATAGGTTAAAACACGGAGGTAATTATTATGAGTAAAATTTATCAGACAGCAGACCAGTTGATAGGCAAAACCCCTTTGCTTGAACTGACGCACATTGAAAAGGAACTCGGCTTGCAGGCTAAGGTTATAGCAAAGCTTGAGTACTTCAACCCCGCAGGCAGTATCAAGGACAGGATCGCAAAGGCGATGATCGAGGACGCCGAGAGCAAGGGACTGTTGAAGCCCGGCAGCGTTCTTATTGAGCCGACCTCAGGCAACACGGGTATCGGACTCGCATCGGTAGCGGCGGCAAAGGGCTACAGACTTATAATCACCATGCCCGAGACCATGAGCGTTGAGCGCCGTCAGCTTATGAAGGCGTACGGCGCGGAGCTGGTGCTCACCGACGGCACCAAGGGCATGAAGGGCGCCATTGCAAAGGCAGAGGAGCTTGCAAAGGAGATAGAGAACAGCTTTATCCCCGGCCAGTTCGTTAATCCCGCGAATCCCGCCGTTCACAGAGCGACCACAGGCCCCGAGATCTGGGAGGACACCGACGGCGAGGTCGATTTCCTCGTGGCTGGTGTAGGTACGGGCGGCACGATAACCGGCACAGGCGAATATCTTAAAGCACAAAAGCCGGAAGTAAAGGTCGTAGCTGTTGAGCCCGAGACTTCTCCGGTCCTTTCAAAGGGCACTGCGGGCGCACATAAGATCCAGGGTATCGGCGCGGGCTTCGTTCCCGACGTGCTGAATACCGACGTGTATGATGAGATCATTCCCGTTTCCAACGAAAACGCCTTTGCCACAGGTAAGCTTATCGGCAGATCCGAGGGCGTGCTTGTAGGCATTTCCTCGGGAGCCGCGACATGGGCGGCAATTGAGCTTGCAAAGCGCCCCGAAAACAAGGGCAAGACCATCGTAGTCGTTCTCCCCGACACAGGCGACCGATATCTCTCCACACCCTTATTTGCGGATTAAAAGTAAAAACCGCTTCTGTTTGGAATCAAAATCAAACAGAGGCGGTTTTTGATGTATAGGTTTTTCTGTTCTCTCTATTTCGCCAAATAAAAAAACACCACAAAGGATTATTTTTTATTTGGCGGAGAGAAGGTATGTTTCAATAATGAGAAAATATCTGCGCCGTTTTATGCGGCGTGTTCAAAGCCAGAGGTTCATCTGCGCTCTCCCTAAAAACGTGCCGCAGGCACGTTTTCTTAACGGTCGCCTTCGAATCCCCTTCTCTCTTATAAAAAAGGAAAGAGTACCCGATGGGTACTCTATATTTTGGCGGAGAGAAGGGGATTCGAACCCCTGGTACGGTGATTACCGTACACATGATTTCCAATCATGCTCCTTCGGCCAGCTCGGACATCTCTCCAATTACCGCAGACTATTATAACAAATATATTTTGAAAAATCAAGCCCTGTTTCGTGTTTATTTTTTTCACAGGCAAAAAAATGTATAAATATTCTCTAGTTTTTGATAATTTATGTGTAAAATACTTGATTTTTCCCGCTTTCTCTGCTATATTATTAAGTACTGAAAATTCAGAAAATAATATAGGAGATGTTTCTATGAAAAAATTTCTTTCCGCGCTTCTCGCGGGCGTAATGGCTTGCACCATGGCTATCGGCTTTGCAGGCTGCGGCGATGACGACGAAGCAAAAACCATCAAGGGCAAGGACGACCTAAAGGGCGCTATTATCGGCGTTCAGGCGGGAACTACCGGCGACGACGAGGCGAGCAAGTTTAAAGACGAAGGCTCTACCATCAACCGCTACGACAAGGGCGCCGACGCTATCGTTGCGCTGAAAAACGGCAAAATCGACTGTGTTGTTATCGACAACGAGCCTGCAAAAGCTTTTGTTGCCGAAAATGACGATTTGAAAATTTTGGACGAGCCGCTGACCGAAGAGGAATACGCGATCGCTATGCCCAAGGATAAGACCGATCTTCTTGATAAATTCAACAAGGCTCTTAAAGAGCTTAAGGACGACGGCACTATCACCAACATCATCAACAACTATATCGGCGACAAAACCGGCAAATCCGCCTATACCACTCCCTCGGGAACAAAATATCCCAACGGCGAGCTCCACATGGCTACAAGCGCCGACTTCCCGCCCTATGAATCCACACTCAACGGCGACGTTGTCGGTATCGACCCCATGATCGCTCAGGCGATCTGCGACAAGCTGGGCTATGAGCTGGTTATTGACAACATGAAGTTTACCGCGGTCATCGCTTCTATCAACTCCGGCAAGGCTGACTTTGCAATGTCGGGTCTTACGGTCACCGACGAGAGAAAACAGTCTGTAAACTTTACCGATACTTATATCACCGCAAACCAGGTTATTATTGTTAAAAAATAAGTGATTGTTTATGTTGCGCAGTCAGTGATTTTGCTGACTGCGTAATTTCTGAAAAGGAATGTTATTATGAAGGCTTTATCTTTGCTGGCGGCAAGCGTCAGCAGCACGGCTTCCGAGGCGGCATCCGGCAGCGGCGGTTCCTCGGGGCTTCAGGCGTTTTTTGAAGACGTAGGAAAAAGATTTTACAACACGTTTATTGTTGAAGACCGCTGGAGGGATTTTCTCGACGGTTTGAAAATAACCGTTCAAATAACTGTTTTTGCCGCTTTGCTGGGCATCGCGATCGGATTTTTGGTCGCCATGGTGCGCTCGACCTATGATTTGACCCTGCAAAAGAAAAAGTGTAAAAACATAGGCGATGTGTTTTTAAAGATAATAAACGCCATTTGCAGCCTTTACATAACGGTGATCCGCGGAACGCCTGTTGTTATTCAGATCCTGATCATGGCAAACATTGTTTTTGCCTCTTGGCGAGCCAACCAAAGCAACATGATCATAATTGCCATTCTGTCGTTCGGAATCAATTCGGGCGCGTATGTTGCCGAGATCGTGCGTTCGGGAATCATGTCTATCGACAAGGGACAGTTCGAGGCGAGCCGCTCTATCGGCTTCAACTACACGCGCACGATGGTCTATGTTATTATGCCGCAGGCTATCAAAAACATTCTTCCGGCGCTGGGCAACGAATTCATCGTTCTGGTTAAGGAGACCTCGGTCGCGGGTTATATCGCGATAATGGACCTCACCAGAGTAGGCGAATCGGTTATCAGCAAATCCTACGACGCATATTTCCCGCTGATCTCGGTCGCGGTATTCTATCTGATAATCGTTCTCATCTTCCAGTTCTTCCTCAGAAAGCTTGAAAGGAGGCTTCGCAAGCGTGACCACTGATAATGTTTTGATCAAGGTTGAAAATCTGCACAAGTCCTTTGGCAAGCTTGAGGTTTTAAAGGGCATCAACGCCGAGATCGACAAGGGCGACGTTATGGTCGTTATCGGCGCGTCGGGCTCGGGCAAATCCACCTTTCTGCGCTGCCTTAACCTGCTTGAGGAGCCAACGGGCGGCACGATCACCTTTGAGGGCGTGGATCTTACCGACAGCAAGGGGGATATCAACAAGCACCGCCAGAAAATGGGCATGGTTTTCCAGCAGTTCAATCTGTTTCCGCACAAAACCGTGCTGAAAAACCTCACCCTTGGACCGACAAAGCTCTTGAAGCAGAGCAAAAAAGAAGCCGAGGCAAACGCTATGAGGCTGCTTGAGCGCGTAGGACTAGCCGATAAAGCAAACGCGTACCCCAATCAGCTTTCGGGCGGACAGAAGCAGCGCGTAGCTATTGTGCGCGCTCTCGCCATGAACCCCGACGTAATGCTCTTTGACGAGCCTACCTCGGCGCTCGACCCCGAGATGGTAGGCGAGGTGCTTGAGGTTATGAAGCAGCTCGCAAAAGAGGGAATGACGATGGTAGTCGTCACCCACGAAATGGGCTTCGCAAGAGAAGTCGGAACCGAGGTCGTGTTTGTCGACGAGGGAGTGATCGTTGAACAGGCGCCGCCGAAGGAGTTTTTTGAGAACCCGAAAAATCCGCGTTTGAAGGACTTTTTGTCAAAGGTACTCTGATATTTTGAATTAAATTTTAACCGTGAGGCGGGCTTGGCTCGCCTCATTTTTCTATAAAGGAAAACTATGTGACGGCTGACTGAAAAAAGCAAAATATTTAGTGTTTTGTCTTTACTTTATTTCCAATATATTGTATAATTGGTAATAACTATAAATAATGAGGTGTTATGTATGCAGCCCAAATATAAAAGAATTTTATTAAAGCTTTCCGGTGAGTCGCTCGCGGGCGAAATCAAGCACGGAATCGACTTTGATACCGTATTAAAAATTTGCGAACCCATTAAAAAATGCGTAGACGCAGGAGTTCAGGTCGGCATAGTTGTCGGCGGAGGTAACTTCTGGCGCGGAAGAGCGTCGGGCGACATGGACAGAACGCGCGCCGACCACATGGGAATGCTGGCTACAACTATCAACGCTCTCGGCGTTTGCGACGCGCTCGAGCAGTTTGGCCTTGACGTTCGTGTTCAGACCGCTATCTCAATGCGTCAGGTCGCGGAGCCCTATATCCGCAACAAGGCGATGAGCCACTTAAACAAGGGCAGAGTCGTTATTTTCGGCTGCGGCACGGGCAACCCGTTCTTCAGCACCGATACGGCGGCGGCGCTTCGCGCGGTCGAGATCGAGGCCGACGTAATTATGAAGGCTACGATGGTCGACGGCGTTTACGACTGCGATCCCAAAAAGAACCCCGGCGCCAAAAGGTTTGACACCATCTCCTTCCAGGACGTATTAAGCAGGGATCTTGCCGTTATGGACAGCACCGCTTCGGCGCTTTGCAAGGACAATAATCTTCCTATCCTTGTGTTCAGCATCGAGGATCCCGAAAACATCTACAGAGCGGTGTGCGGCGAGAACATCGGAACCTTAGTTACAAACAACGCATAATAATTTAGAAGTTTTATAATATATATTCAGGAGGCGTAACCATGAAAGAGCAATTAAAAAAAGCAGAGGAAAGAATGAACAGGCGTGTTGACCATATGCGCAAGGAATTTGCCGAGATCAGAGCGGGCAGAGCCAATCCTGCCGTTCTCGACAAGGTAAAGGTCGACTACTACGGTTCTCCCACTCCCGTAAATCAGCTTGCGGCTGTTTCCGTTACGGAAGCCAGAACGCTGACTATCCAGCCGTGGGACACTTCTCTGCTGAGAAATATCGAAAAGGCTATCCAGAAATCCGATATCGGCATCAACCCCAACAACGACGGCAAGGTCATTCGTCTTGTGTTCCCTCCGCTTACCGAGGAAAGACGTAAGGGCATTGTAAAGGACGTTCAGAAGGTTGCCGAGGACACAAAGGTTCAGGTCAGAAACGTAAGACGCGACACCATCGAAAAGCTTAAGGCTATGAAGAAGTCCGGTGAACTGACCGAGGACGACCTCAAGCAGGGTGAGAAGAAGGTCCAGGAGCTTACCGATAAGGTGACCAAGTCTATAGATAAGATCTCAGCCGACAAGCAGAAAGAGATTTTGGAGCTGTAATATGGCACTTTTCGGCAGAAAGAAAAAAGATTCCTTCAAAGGCAAGGCTCTTGCCGATGAAGAGGGTATCATCCTGCCTCAGCATGTAGGCATTATCATGGACGGCAACGGCAGATGGGCTAAAAACCGAGGCCTGCCGCGCAAGGTAGGGCACCGCGAGGGAGCGAAAACCTTCCGCATGATAACCCGATACTGCTCCGAGGTCGGCATAAAGTACCTTACGGTTTACGCGTTCTCGACCGAAAACTGGAAGCGCCCCGAGGATGAGGTGGGCGCTTTGATGGGGCTTTTTAAGTCGTATCTGAACGAGGCTCTTGAGGACTTTAAAGACGACGACATCGTTGTGCGCTTTATCGGTGAAAAGAGCGGCTTTTCGCCCGAGCTTCAAAAGCTTATGGACGATAATGTCGAGATTTCAAAAGACCGCACCGGCATGGTGCTCAACATCGCCATGAATTACGGCAGCCGCGACGAGATAGTCCGCGCCGTAAAGAGCATAAGCGCGGATGTTAAAGACGGTAAGCTGAATGCCTGCGATATTGACGAGCAGCTTGTTTCAGACCGCCTTTATACAGCGGGGCAGCCCGATCCCGACCTTATTATCCGCCCCAGCGGCGAGTACCGCATTTCAAACTTTATGCTTTGGCAGGCGGCGTACACCGAGTTTGTAATTATGAATAAACTTTGGCCTGACTTTCAAAAGTCCGACCTTGACGAGGCGCTGCGCATTTATTCGCGGCGCAACAGACGCTACGGCGGAGTATAGCCGCGGCGCAGACCTTACCGGCCCACGGTAGGGAAGCATTTTATCCGGTGGGCAGAAAGTGATGGAGATTATTATGAAATCGTTAAAGCCGCGATTGCTGACGGCGGCAATCGGAATCCCCGGGGTTCTGCTTGTTATAATTTTTTCGGAGCTTTGGCATCCGTTGGTAGGGATAATTGTAGGCCTTGCGTCGGTGCTTATGGTGGGAGAATTGCTTTACGCCAAAAAGCTGCTTGCTTGCATTCCTCTTGCCGTTGTGTGCATGCTTTATACTTTGCTGATGCCCATTGTGGTAACATCGGGCGCGCTTGCTTACATTATAACCTATCTGTTTTTGCTGCTGGGTTTTGTGGTATTCCTCATTTACTACAAAAGGCTTAAGTTCTTCAGCCTTGCCTACGCAATGTTCGGCACAACGCTTATCACTTTCGGAATGAGCGCAATACCCATTGCCTGCTGCACAAACGGGATCAGCGTAAGCTTTTTCTTTGTGCTTATTTTCCTGCTTCCGTGGATGGACGACGGCGGCGGATTCTTTATCGGCAGCTACTTCGGCAAACACAAGCTCTGCCCCAACATAAGCCCCAAAAAGACTATTGAGGGCGTGCTCGGCGGCGTAGTGTTCTGTATCGCTTCGGCTATGCTGATGGGACTTGTTTTCCAGTTCCTTATTTTCGACAAGACCGAGGTAAAGGTCAACTTCGGCGCGCTTATCGTTATAGCCGTTCTCGATTCGGTGCTGTCGATTTTGGGCGATCTCAGCTTTTCGCTCATTAAGCGCAACCTTAATATCAAGGACTACGGCTCGATCTTCCCCGGTCACGGCGGAATGCTCGACAGATGTGACAGCATAATATTTACCGCTCCAATGGTAGTTGTGCTCTCACAGTTTATGCCCTTTATTGAGAGCTTGGTGTGATCATGACAAAGAATATTTCCATACTCGGCTCTACCGGTTCCATCGGCACTCAGACGCTCGATGTAGTTGACAAGCTGGGTTTAAAGGTTTCGGCGCTTTCGGCTGCCGGCAATATAACTTTACTGGAACAGCAGGTGCGAAAATATAAACCCGCACTTGCTGTGGTTTACAATGAACAAAAAGCCCGCGAGCTTAAGGCGGCAATAGCCGATACCGAAACCCGCGTGCTCAGCGGAATGGACGGCCTGATTGAAGCGGCGCAGCTTCCCGAGGCTGATTTGGTGCTCAATTCGGTGGTAGGCATGGTTGGCCTGCAGCCCACTATCGCCGCGGCAAAGGCTAAAAAGGACATTGCCCTCGCCAATAAAGAAACGCTTGTCGCGGGCGGAGATTTAGTTACCGACGCCGTAAAGGAAAACGGCGTAAAGCTGCTTCCGGTCGACAGCGAGCACTCCGCTGTTTTTCAGTGCCTTCAGGGAATGCCCGACAAAAAGGTGCTTAAAAAAATCATTCTGACTGCTTCGGGCGGTCCCTTCTTCGGCAAAAAGACCGACGAACTGCGCGACGTTACGGTCGAGCAGGCTCTTGCTCATCCCAACTGGAGCATGGGAGCGAAAATAACTATCGACTCGGCTTCAATGATGAACAAGGGCTTGGAAATAATCGAGGCGGGCAGGCTTTTTGATGTCAGCGGCGACGATATCGACGTTGTTGTGCACCGCGAGAGCATTATCCATTCGCTTGTTGAGTTCACCGATAATTCGGTTTTAGCGCAGCTCGGTGTGCCCGATATGCGCATTCCCATTCAATACGCTATAACATATCCAATGCGCTGTGAAAGCCCTGTTAAAGAGCTTAACCTTGCGCAAATTGGTAATCTGAGCTTTTTTGAGCCGGATTACGAAACCTTTGAGTGCCTTCGCGCCTGTAAAAAGGCGTTCGCTATGGGCGGCGCGGCAACTGCGATAGCCAACGGCGCCAACGAGGAGGCAAACGCGCTGTTCCGTCAGGGAAAGATAAAATTCCTCGATATCGGCCGCCTTGTTATGGGCGCCGTGGACAGCATTCAAAACTTTACGCCGACCTGCGTTCAGGACATTCTTGACGTTGATAAGCAGGCGCGCGGCTATGTAAGAGACAGGGTAAACTGATTCTATATTTTTGCGGAATCTGATTTGGAGTTGATTCATTTTTCATGCAGGTTTTAACAACGATAGGGCTCATCGTTATCGGAGTCCTTTTGTTCGAGTTCATCATCTTCGCTCACGAGTTCGGGCACTTTATAACCGCCAAGCGCTCGGGGGTTCAGGTAAACGAATTTGCCTTGGGCATGGGCCCCAAGCTGATAAGCTTTAAAAAGGGCGAAACAAGGTATTCTCTCAGGGCTTTTCCGATAGGCGGCTTCTGTGCTATGGAGGGCGAGGATCAGAGCAGCGATAATCCGCGAGCGTTCACCAACGCCAAGGTCTGGAAGCGCATGATAATCATCATCGCGGGCGCGGTGATGAATATTCTCGTCGGCTTTGTGCTGATGTTTGTTGTAACGATCAACCAGACATCCTTTGTCGGCACTACAATAACGAAATTTACTCCCGACTCATATACCGCCAACGCGGGACTTCAGGTGGGGGATAAAATCGTTTCCGTAGGCGGATATTCCGTGGCAAATTCCAGGGATCTGTCGCTCGGGATACAGCTTCTTCCGTGCGAGGAGGTCGATCCCGCTTCGCTTACCGTATATAAGCAGGACTGCTGCGTTTACGCTAAGAATTACCTTATCTCGATGTATGATAACAAAATAATCGACTATAATACCGCAAACGCGTTGTACGACGGAGTCCTTTCCGAAGAAGCTGAAAAAATCAACGCGGCTAAGTCAAAGGATGAAGCATACGCGCTTTATAAAGGCGCTATTGATAAGTTTTACACAGAGGCTAAGGCCGAAAAGCCAAAGGATTTTTCATATCCCGAAATCAAGGTTCAGGATAAGCGCGTGCGCTATGTGGGCGACGTAAAAGTTGTCCGCAACGGCGAAAAGACCGAGCTTGAGGACGTTCAGTTCTATACGGTAAAAAAAGGCGATTCAGGTGACGAAACAGCCGTTCAGATCGACTTTTATCTGAATTCGAAGGATAAAAACTTCGGCACTGTTATGGAGGAGACCTTCACGGGTACTGTCAGCATGGCAAAAAGCGTCTGGAAGTCGTTTGAAATGCTTATTCAGGGACGCTTCCATCTGTCGGATATGTCGGGTCCCGTGGGAATAACAAAGGCGGTTTCGGACGTGGCTTCCGTGGGAATGCAGTCAAGCTTCGGCGACGCCGTGCTCAACATCGTGTTCTTCATGGCGCTTATCACCGTCAACCTCGGAATCGTAAATATGCTTCCGTTCCCGGCGCTTGACGGCGGACGGTTCGTGTTCCTTTTGATCGAGGCGATAATCAGACGTCCCTTGCCGCGAAAGCTTGAATATATAGTAAACGGCATCGGCTTGGCGCTTTTGATACTATTCATAATATTCATTTCAATAAACGATATCACAAAGCTGATCAACGGTACTTTCCCGTCAGTCAGTTAGTCAGATAGGGAGGAAAGCTTTATGGGCAGTAAAATTCAGGTGAAGGCAGGCAGCGTTCTCATAGGCGGCGGCGCTCCCGTGTCGATACAGTCGATGCTCAACGTGCCGTCAACCGATATCGAAGGCAGCGTAGCGCAGGCAAAGCGGCTTGAAGAAGCAGGCTGTCAAATCATTCGCGCCGCGATACCCGATATGGACGCCGTAAAGCTTATTCCCGCTCTTAAAGAGGCTGTAAGCGTGCCTATCGTAGCGGATATCCACTTCAACTATAAGCTCGCGCTCGAGGCTTGCGCGGCGGGCGTTGATAAGATCCGCATAAACCCGGGCAACATCGGCTCCGACGACAGGGTAAAGGCTGTTGCGGACGCCTGCAAAAGCCGCAATATCCCCATAAGGATCGGTGTTAACTCGGGCTCGCTTGAAAAGGAGATTCTGGCTAAGTACGGTCATCCCACGCCTCAGGCTCTTTGCGACAGCGCGCTTTATCACGCGTCGCTTCTTGAAAAGTTTGATTTTAACGACATTGTGCTTTCGATGAAAAGCTCAACCGTGTCTACAATGGTTCAGGCGTATGAGATAGCTTCCCAAAGCTGCGATTATCCGCTTCACCTCGGAGTTACCGAGGCGGGCACAGAGCGCATGGGCGTCATAAAGTCCGCCGCGGGCTTGGGAGCGCTGCTTCTCCGCGGTATAGGCGACACCATCCGCGTTTCGCTTACCGCAGATCCGGTAAGGGAGGTTTACGCCGCAAACGATATTTTAAAGGCTATCGACCTTAAACAGGGCGGCGTGCAGTTCGTTTCGTGTCCCACCTGCGGAAGAACGAGAATTGATTTGGTAAAAATAGCCGGCGAGGTAGAGGACAGGCTGCGCGGCTGCGAGAAGAATATCAAGGTTGCCGTTATGGGCTGCGTTGTCAACGGCCCCGGCGAGGCAAAGGAAGCCGACATCGGAATAGCGGGCGGCGACGGCTGCGGTCTGGTGTTCAAAAAGGGCGAGATAATCGCCAAGGTGCCGGAGGATAAGCTTGTAGACGCGCTTATGGAAGAAATAGAAAAGCTGTAAATCCGGCAATGTCAGCAGTTTATGGCTTATTAGCCGTTGGTTGTAGGGGAGGTGCTTGCCGCCTCCCGAGAGTTTGCGCATTGCTTCGGGAGACCGCAAGGGTCTCCCCTACAAAGCGCACCTATAAAAATCGTAATTTGTTATGTTTAAAATATTGATAAACCGGGGAGGTTATTACTTGGGCGGCAGGCAGCCGTCAAAGGGATTAGATGAAAACATTTGAAGAAATATTCGGTTCCTTTCCCGACAGCGGCGCAGTGGACAGCGGCGTTGCTAAGGGAGTCGTAAGGAAAGTCAATATATTAAACGAAGTGCGCGTAGTTACGCTGTATGCGGATTTTCCCTCACTTATACCGCGTGAAAAGCTGCTCTCTGCGGAAAAGGCGTATTCAAAAATGCTCGACGCCTCGGTCTGCATAAAACCGCACTTCGGCTCAAAGCTGTTTACGGCCGACTACTTTCCCGAGCTGTACACAGCCGTAAAGCGTGAGATGCCGAGCATCAACGGCACTCTCAACAATGCCGACGTCCGCCTTGAGGGCGATACGCTTATTATCAATCTCAACAACGGCGGCAAGGCTCTGCTTGACGCAAAGGGTTTTGATCAGTCGCTTTCAAGGCTGATAGCCGAGGAGTTTGACCTAAGCCTTAAAATCAAATACACGGGCACTTTTGAGGTGAGCGACGCAAGCGACGAGTACAAGCAGGTAATCAAGAGTGCCCAGACTCAGATTAAGCGCGAGGAGCTTAAAAAGGCGGCGGACTTTTTCAAAGAGGATGAGGAAGTGACCGAGGCTTTCCGTGAAAAGCAGGCTGAGGACGCCGTTACCGAGGTCGAGGTAAGAGAGGGCAGCTTTGTCACTCCGCAGATCATACGCTCGTCCGTACGGCCGTTTTACGGCAGGCACATCCGCGGCAAGCTGTCGCCAATAAAGAATATCAGCGACGGCATGAAAAACGCGGTCGTCTGGGGCGACATTATCGAAAAAGACAAGCGCATTACAAAAAACGGCAAAAACGCCATTATCACTATCGACATCACCGACTACACCGGCTCTGTCACCGTAAAGCTGTTTTGCGGAGTTAAGGAGTCCGAGGCGCTGGATACGTTAAAGCCCGGCAAAACAATCGTAGTCATGGGAAATGTTGAGTTTGACGATTTCTTAAAGGAAGTAGTGCTTTCGGCGGTTTCCATAGGAACTGCGGACAAAGTCAAGGTAGTCGACAACGCCGAGCAAAAGCGCGTTGAGCTTCATATGCATACAAATATGTCGCAGATGGACGCGCTTACTCCCGCGGGCACGCTGGTTCAGCGCGCGTACGACTGGGGGCACAAGGCGGTCGCTATAACAGACCACGGCGTTGCCCAGGCATTCCCGGACGCCATGAAGGCGGCTGATAAAATCGCCAAGCTCGGCGGCGACATAAAAGTTATTTACGGCATTGAAGCCTATTTTATGGACGATCTGGTTGAGTCCGTATCGGGCGGGCAGGACGCAAGCCTTAAAGAGGGCACGTTTATCTGCTTCGATATCGAGACCACGGGGCTTTCGCCTCTGCGTGACAAGATAACCGAAATAGGCGCGGTCAAGGTGGAAAACGGCGAGATCACCGATGTCTTTTCAACCTTTGCCGATCCCGAAATGCCTATTCCGGCAAAGATAACCCAGCTTACGGGCATCACCGACGATATGGTAAAGGGCGCGCCCTCGCAGAGAGAGGCTGTTTCGGCGTTCCTGGAATTTGCGGGCGGCAACATCCTGGTGGCGCACAACGCGTCGTTTGATACCTCGTTTATCCGCAAAGCCTGCGAGAATATGAACGCGGACTATAACTATACCTCGATCGATACCGTGGCTATAGCAAGGGCTATTCTGCCCGACATCAAGAACGTAAAGCTCGATACGGTCGCGAATTACCTCAGGCTGGGCAGCTTCAATCATCACCGCGCCACCGACGACGCCGAGATTTTGGCTAAGATTTTCATTTCGCTTTGCAGCCGTCTTGAGGACGATTACAATATTACGTCAGTTAAGGACATCAATACAAAAATCGCGGGCGGCGACTTTAAAAAGCTGCCGACGCATCATCAGATAATTCTTGCAAAGAATAATGTAGGGCTTAAAAACCTGTATAAGCTCATTTCCAAAAGCCATTTGGAAACCTTTTATAAAAAGCCGAGGATCGCAAAAAGCGATTTGGTAAAGCACCGCGAGGGGCTTATAATCGGTTCCGCGTGCTGCGAGGGCGAGCTTTACAAAAGCATTCTGAAAAACGCGCCGTGGGGCGAGATAAAGCGGATAGCTTCATTCTACGACTATCTGGAGATTCAGCCCTCGGGCAACAACGAGTTTCTTATCCGCAACGGCACTTTCAAAAATGTTGACGAGCTGCGGCAGATCGACCGCACAATAATAAAGCTGGGCAAGGAGCTCGGAAAGCCGGTATGCGCTACCTGCGACGTTCATTTTATGGATCCGGGCGACAGCGAGTACCGCAAGATCCTCCAGGCGGCTCAGAAGTTCAAGGACGCCGACAACCAGGCGCCGCTTTATTTGCGCACCACAGCCGAAATGCTCAAAGAGTTTGAGTGGCTCGGCAGGGAAAAGGCGTACGAGGTAGTTGTTACAAACACCAACAAAATAGCGGATATGTGCGAGGAGATAAGGCCTATCCCAAAGGGCACGTTCCCTCCGAACATCGAGGGCGCCCAGCAGCACCTTATTTCTATCACATGGGAGCGCGCAAAGAAAAAGTACGGCGATCCGCTTCCCGAAATCGTAAAGGCAAGGCTTGAAAAGGAGCTCAACTCGATCACCACCTACGGCTTCTCGGTGCTCTACATGACCGCCCAAAAGCTTGTTGCCGACAGCGAGGCTCACGGTTACTTGGTAGGCTCGCGTGGTTCGGTAGGCTCGTCGTTTGTGGCTACTATGTCGGGTATTTCGGAAGTAAATCCGCTCTGTCCGCATTATATATGCCCCAAGTGCAAGCACAGCGAGTTCATAACCGACGGCAGCTATGGCTCGGGCTTTGACCTGCCGCATAAAAACTGCCCCGAGTGCGGAACACTGATGGATCAGGACGGACATGAGATACCGTTTGAGACCTTCCTCGGCTTCAAGGGAGACAAGGTGCCCGATATCGACCTTAATTTCAGCGGCGAGTACCAGTCAAAATCTCACCGCTATACCGAACAGCTCTTCGGTAAAGACAACGTATTCAAGGCGGGCACTATCTCTACCGTGGCGGAAAAAACCGCTATAGGCTTTGCCAAAAAATATATCGAGGAGCGCGCTATCCCCTGCAACAAGGCGGAAATAAAGCGCCTTGCAAAGGGCTGCACCGGCGTTAAGCGCACAACCGGTCAGCACCCCGGCGGCATGGTCGTTGTGCCGCGCACAAACGAGGTCTACGACTTTTGTCCCGTTCAGCACCCGGCTAACGATATGAAGTCCGACAACATCACAACGCACTTCGACTTCCATTCTATCCACGATACCATCACCAAGCTTGATGAGCTGGGACACGATGTTCCGACTATATATCACTATCTTGAAATGTTTACCGGCATACCGGTAATGAACGTTTCCATGAGCGATCCCGACGTTATTTCGCTGTTCACCTCTACAAAGGCGCTCGGCGTCACGCCCGAGGAAATCGATTCCCAGACCGGCACGTTCAGCATTCCCGAATGCGGCACAGGCTTTGTAAGAGGAATGCTTGTTGAGGCAAAGCCCAAGACCTTTACCGACCTTTTGCAGATTTCGGGGCTTTCTCACGGAACTGACGTATGGCTCGGAAACGCCCAGGAGCTTATCCACAACGGAACCTGCACCATTTCCGAGGTTATAGGTACGCGTGACTCAATTATGACTTACCTTATGCATAAAGGGCTTGAGGATTCAATGGCGTTCAAAATCATGGAGATCGTCCGTAAGGGCAACGCCACAAAGCTCTTAACAGAGGAACACTTCAAGGCTATGCGCGAGCATGACGTGCCCGAGTGGTACATAGAATCCTGCATGAAGATAAAATACATGTTCCCCAAGGCTCACGCCGCTGCGTATATGATAGCGGCATTAAGGCTCGGCTGGTACAAGGTGCATAAGCCCACCGAGTACTACGCGGCATACTTTACCGTGCGCAGCGAAAACCTCGACGGCGCGCTCGTAATGAAGGGGCACAGCGCGGTTAAAACGCGCATGAACCAAATAAAGCAAATGCAGGCGGCGCATGAATCCAGCGACAAGGACGATAAGGATTACGCTACGCTGCAGATAGTAAACGAGATGATGGCGCGCGGGATAGAGGTCCTGCCGGTTGACATCTATAAATCCGAGGCAAAGATGTTTGTAGTTGAGGACGGCAAAATAAGGCTTCCGTTCTCATCTCTTGCGGGAGTAGGCGACGCCGCTGCCGAAGCTCTTGCCGCGGAGGGCAAAAAAACAAAGGAGTATCTTTCAATTGAGGATATTCAGATAAAGACCAAAGTTACAAAGGCGGTCATTGAAACGCTTCAAAGTGTTGGCGTGCTGAACGGTATTCCCGAAAGCTCGCAGATGTCTTTGTTCTAAAGGAGTGACAGGTTTGAAAAAAACAATGTTAACTATGAAGAATGTGCTTATCGCAATCGCTTTTGCGGTATTCCTGATATTCTTCTTCATCAACATCACATGGTTCTGGGGGCTGCTCGGGACTATATCGGGGATCCTTACGCCGTTCTTTATAGGCTTTTTGATAGCTTATATCCTCAACTTCCCCTATAAGTTCCTCTATACAAAAGCTTTCGGAAAAATGGGAACAAAGCATAAGATATTTGCAAAGCTCCGCAAGCCTCTGGCGCTTACGATAACCTATGTGGGAACCTTTGCCATAATCGGCGCGTTGATAGGACTTTTGATACCTCAGATCATAAGCAATATGTCAAACCTGATCTCAAAGTTCCCAAGCTATATTTCCTCGGCGCAGGGCACCCTGAACGACTGGGCAAAGAGCCTTAACGAGATGGATCTGCCGTTTGCCAAAAACATTAACTTTGACAACATCGGCAACGACATTATCAAGTTCCTTACAGGCAGCCAGGACATCACAAAAACCGTGCTCGATTGGCTGCAGGGTTTTTTGGGCAACTTTGCCTC
>CAZVSQ010000004.1:0-19055 GCA_964629925.1 uncultured Ruminococcus sp. | reverse complement strand
AATCATTTCGATCTACTTCCTTATTTACAAGGAGCAGCTCTGCCGTCAGGTGAATCGCCTTGCGGTTGCTTTCATTCCGATAAAATATCTGCCAAAGGTTTATGAGATCGTAGACATCACCGATACAAAGTGCGGCCGTTTTCTGGTAGGCGATATACTTGACTCGGCGCTTATCGGTCTTATCATGTTTGTTGTGCTTACCGTTTTCGGCTTCCCGTACGCTTCGGTAATTGCCGTATTTGTAGGCGTTTCCAACATTATCCCGTTCTTCGGACCGTTTATCGGCGCAATACCCAGCGCCCTTATCCTGCTGCTTGAAGATCCGTGGTACTGCTTCTGGTTCATAGTCATCCAGTGCATTGTACAGCAGCTTGACGGCAACGTGTTAAAGCCGAAGATCGTAGGCAACCAGGTTGGACTTTCAAGCTTTTGGGTACTGTTCAGCGTTATCGTCGGAGGCGCGCTGTTCGGAATTATCGGATTTATCCTGGGAACACCGATCTTCGCGGTAATTTATTCGCTTCTTGCCAAAAAGTCGCGCAATAAAATCGACGACAAGGGCAAAATAGCTCAGCAGGCTTTGGATTTCCATGTGCTCAATTACACCAAAATAGCCGAGGAGCAAAAGCGTATAAGATCTGAAAAGGAGCAGGAGCAAAAGAAAAAGCTCAAAAAGCTCATGCATCTCGGCTCCGACGACGATGATACGGATAAAGATAAAGCAGAAGAACAAACAGAAGAAGAACAAACAGAAAGCTTTAACGACAAGGTTCATAAAAACAAATAATTTCAGCTGCCGCACAATTATGAAAAATGATTGTGCGGCGTGCCTTGACAGAATTAATTTATTATGGTAATATATTAGCACGTTAGCAGACTAAAGTATATAGAGAGGGTAATATGAAAAAGAATCTGAAAATCACGCCCGAGGGCACCAAGGATTTTCTGTTTGCCGAGTGTTCCGCCATGGACGATGTGTGCGGCAGAATTGAAAAGGTGTTCGCCGGCAGGGGGTTCAAAAGGGTAATAACCCCGGGAATTGAGTTTTACGATGTGTTTTCGCTTCCTTGCAGCGGTATTGCTCAGGAGGATATGTTTATAATGACCGACAACAAGGGCAGGCTTATGGTAGCCCGTCCCGATTCTACACTGCCGATAGCGCGCATGGTTTCAACAAGGCTTCAGAATAACGTAATGCCCGTGCGCCTTTATTACAAGCAGGCGGTTTATCGCAACAACCCCACGCTTACGGGCAGAAGCAACGAGCTTATGCAGATGGGCGTTGAGCTTTTGGGCGTCAAGGGTATCCGCGCCGACCTTGAGATAATAACAACGGCGGTAAAAGCGCTCAGCGCCGTAGCCTCCGATTTCCGCGTAGAGCTCGGCCATGCCGGGGTATTTGACGCTCTTTCCGACGAGCTCGATATAACCGAAAACGAAAAGGAAAAAATCAGGCTCACCATCGAGGGCAAAAACTATTCGGCTCTCAACAATCTGCTCGATAAGCTCGAGCCGTGTCAGGCGGTCTCGGCTATAAGGAGCCTTCCGTCGCTTTTCGGCGGGGAAGAGGTGTTCGACAAGGCGAAGAGCATTTGCCGGGGCACAAAGGCGTCCGCTGCGCTCGATTATCTGCATAAAATCTACACAAGCCTTCTTACAATGGGGCTTGGCGACAAGCTTATTATCGACTTGGGCATCGTTCAGCGCAACGATTACTACACCGGAATAGTGTTTACCGGTTACATAAACGGAATAGGCGACGCGGTTCTTTCGGGCGGCAGATATGACGAGCTGCTTTCCGAGTTCGATATGCCTATGGGCGCCGCGGGCTTTGCGGTAGATACCGACGCCGTCACCATGAAAACGCTTTCCGACGCTAATGTGAGCTATTCCGACAACCCCGATGTGCTCGTATTTGCCGGGGACGGCTGTGAAATGCAGGCTATAGCGCTTGTTGAGCAGCTTATTAGCGAAGGCAAAAAGGCTCAGTTTTCGGTGCTTGAAACGCTTGAGGAGACAGAGCGCTTTGCAAAGGAAAGAGGAATTGCGGAGGTGAGGATATGCAGCCGCTGAGAATAGCCCTTACAAAGGGCAGGCTTGAAAAAACTACCATAGAATTGCTTGAAAAAATAGGATATAACTGCGACGAGGTAAAGAACAAGGGCAGGCGGCTTATTCTGCCTGTAGGCGACAACGATTTTGAGGTCGTTCTGGCTAAGGCTGCCGACGTCATCACCTATGTTGAGCACGGCGTGTGCGATCTGGGCGTTGTGGGCAAGGACACTATATTAGAGCACGGAAGCTCCTTTTATGAGCTGCTTGATCTGGGCTTCGGCAGGTGCAGGTTCGCTCTTGCCACAAAGAAGGGCTCCGACTTTTACGGCGGCTACAACACAAAAACCATCGCCACAAAATATCCGAATATCACACGCGCGTTCTTCGAGGAAAAAAACATGGACGTGCGCGTCATAAAAATCGAGGGCAGCGTTGAGCTGGCTCCGCTTGTGGGGCTTTCCGACGGTATAGTCGATATCGTTGAAACAGGCTCTACTCTCAAGGCTAACGGGCTGGAGGTAATCGAATGGGTGACCGATATTTCGGCGCGTCTTATAGCCAACACCGCAAGCCTGAAGCTCAGAAAGAACGAGATAGAAGCATTACAGAAGAAATTGGAGGCAGTCACAAAATGATTACCACAGTTATTGCCGACGGCAAAAAAGAGTATGAGTTTATTGAATATCTGAAAAAAAGGGCGCAAAGCTCCGACAAGAACGTTATCCCCACCGTTTCCGAGATTTTGGAGAACGTGCGCGATAACGGCGACAAGGCTGTGCGCGACTACACGATAAAATTTGACGGCAAGGCTCCCGAGCGCGCCGAGATAACCCCCGGCGAGATCGACGGGATCATCTCAAAATGCGACAGTGATTACCTTGAAACGATCAATAGGGCGGCTGCAAACATTGCCGACTTCCACCACAGGCAGGTTCAGCAGAGTTGGCTGACTAAAAAGGAAAACAGCGAAATTATGGGGCAGCGCGTGCGCGGCTTAAAGCGCGTGGGCATATATGTTCCCGGCGGCACAGCGGCGTACCCCTCGTCAGTGCTTATGAACGCCGTTCCCGCAAAAATAGCGGGCGTTAAGGAGATCATCATGTGCACGCCTCCTCAAAAGGACGGCACGCCCAACCCGAATATCATCGCTGCGGCAAAGCTTGCGGGCGTTGACAGGATATTCCTCATGGGCGGCGCTCAGGCGGTCGCGGCAATGGCTTACGGCACCGAGACCGTTCCCAAGGTGGACAAAATAGTAGGCCCCGGAAACATCTTTGTGGCTACCGCTAAAAAGCTGCTGTTCGGCACGGTCGATATCGACATGATAGCTGGCCCCAGCGAGATTTTGATTGTAGCGGACAAAACCGCAAACCCCAAGTTCCTTGCCGCGGATCTGATGAGCCAGGCTGAGCACGACAAGCTGGCTTCGTCTATTCTGCTCACCGATTCGGCGGAGCTTGCCGAGCAGACCAAGGCTGAAATCGAGCGGCAGGTTCAAAAGCTTTCGCGCAAAGAGATAATCGAAAGCTCGCTTGAGAACTTCGGCGCTATCATAGTTTGCAGCGATATAGCTCAGGTCATCGACTTTGCCAATGAGCTTGCTCCCGAACACCTGGAGGTCTGCTGCGAAAATCCCATGGAGTATGTCGGAAAGTTAGATAACGCGGGCTCGGTATTCCTCGGAAACTACAGCCCCGAGCCTCTCGGCGACTACTTTGCGGGTCCCAATCACGTTCTGCCAACAAGCGGGACCGCGCGGTTCTTCTCGCCGCTTTCGGTTGACAGCTTCGTAAAGAAATCGAGCTTCATATACTACACCGAGGACGCTCTCAGAGCCGACGCTCAGGACGTTATCCGCTTTGCCGAAACCGAGAGCCTTACAGCTCACGCAAATTCCATTAAGGTAAGATTTGACCTTGCTTAAGGAAGGAATAGAAGGAATAAAATGTATCAGTTAAACGATAAAATAAAAAACCTTGTGCCGTATGAGCCTATCAGCGGTACATATGAAATCCGCCTCGACGCAAACGAGTGCCCCGTAAATCTGCCCGGCGATATCCGCGCACAGTTCAGGGAGCGCCTTGACGAGATAGCGTTCAACCGCTATCCCGCCCCCTTGGCGGAACGCTTGGTTAATTCTTTTGCGGAATATTACGGAGTCGATCCCGAGTATGTAACAGCGGGAAACGGCTCGGACGAGCTGATTTTCCTTATAGAATCAGCATTCCTGCAGAAGGGCGATAAAATGCTTGTTGTAGCTCCCGACTTTTCGATGTATAACTTCTACTCGTCGATATGCGAGGTCAAGTGCGAGAGCTTTTTAAAGGGCGACGATCTTGAAATCGACGTTGACGCGCTTATCGACACCGTCAACAGCGAGGGCATTGACATTGTTATCTTTTCAAACCCCTGCAATCCCACCGGCAAGGGCATTACAAGAGCCGAGGCGGAAAAGCTGGTAAGCTCGGTTGACGCTCTTGTTATCCTCGACGAGGCTTACATGGACTTCTGGACTGAGAGCCTGCTCGACAAAATAGGGGAGTACTCCAACCTTATCATTTTCCGAACCGCCTCAAAGCTTGTGGGAGCGGCGGCGCTCAGGCTGGGCTTTGCCGTGGCGAATCCCGTTATATCAAGGGCGATAAAGGCGGTAAAATCACCGTATAACGTCAACAGCATTTCTCAGGCGTTCGGCGAAATAATTTACCGCAATAAAGAATATTTGAAAAACAGGCAAAAAACAATTGTAAACTGCAAAGAAATATTGTATAATGGGCTTGTGAATATTGCCGAAACCCAAAGCGATGTTACGGTGTACAGCAGCGTTGCCAACTTTGTGTTTGTAAAAACCGACCGTTCACGCGAGATTTGGGAGTATTTAAAGGGCAAATCCATTGTAGTACGCCTTATGGGCGAATACCTGCGCATTACAGCGGGCACTGAAAATGAAGTCAGCGCTGTTTTGGGCGCGCTTGACGAGTTTTTTTCGAGGTGATGCTATGAGAGCAGCAGAAATCAACAGAAAAACAAAAGAGACCGATATTGCGCTCTCGCTTGACCTTGACGGCGGAAAAGTAAGTGTCGATACGGGCGTAGGCTTCTTCGACCACATGCTCAATTCCTTTGCCACCCACGGCGGCTTCGGGCTGACCGTCAGCGTAAAGGGCGACCTTGAGGTCGACGATCACCACACCGTTGAGGACACGGGCATCGTGCTGGGCAAGGCGTTTGCAAAGGCGCTCGGCGACAAGGGCTCAATCGACCGTTTCGGCAGCTTTTATGTGCCTATGGACGAGGCTCTTGCCTTTGCTTCCGTTGATGTCAGCGGCAGACCGTTCCTTGTGTTTGACGCGGATTTCCCTCAGGAGCGCTGCGGCGGCTATGACTGCGCAATGACGGTCGAGTTTATGCGCGCCTTCGCGTTCAACGCGGGTATCACCCTGCACCTCAAGTCGCTTTACGGCGATAACTCTCACCACATTACCGAGGCGCTTTACAAGGCGGCGGCTCACGCGTTAAGGCTTGCGGTAAAGCAAAATGACAGCGGAAAACCTCTTTCAACAAAGGGAGTGCTTTAAATGATTATTTTACCCGCTATTGACATAAAGGACGGCAACTGCGTAAGGCTTCAAAAGGGCGTGTATTCCACCGCTCAAAAGGTTGCGGACTCGCCCTACGAAACCGCGAAGGGCTTCTCTGACGCCGGCGCCGAGTGGATGCACATGGTAGACCTTGACGGCGCAAAGGACGCAAAGCTTATCAATGCCGATCTTATAGCCGATGTAGCCAAGACCTCGGGCTTGAAGGTCGAGGTAGGCGGCGGTATCCGCAACATGAAGGCTGTTGAGTATTACCTCAGCCGCGGTATCGACAGGGTGATCCTCGGCTCGGCGGCTGTTAAAAATCCTCAGCTCGTTATCGATTCGGTCAAGGAGTACGGCGACAAAATAGCCGTGGGAATCGACGCCAAGGACGGAATGGTCCGGGCGGAGGGCTGGCTCGACAACAGTGAGATAAACTACATTGAGCTTGCCAAGCGTATGGAGGACGTCGGCGTGCGTACAATCATCTTCACCGATATCGACTGCGACGGCATGCTTTCGGGTCCCAACCTCAAACAGCTTGACGACCTCACCCACGAGGTCGGCTGCAACATAATAGCCAGCGGCGGCGTGGCTGTGCTGAAGGACATTATCAACCTCTCAGACCTTGACATTTACGGCGCTATCTGCGGCAAGTCGATTTACAGCGGCACGCTCGATTTAAAACAGGCAATTGAAATGACAAAAAAGATTTAAGTGATATATATGGATTTAGAAAAGTATTTTGTAAAGTCAGAGCTTATTCCCGCCGTTATTCAGGAGAAGTCGACGGGCGAGGTCCTTATGCTCGCTTACATGAACCGCGAGAGTATGCAAAAAACCTTTGAGACCGGCTACACATGGTTCTGGTCGCGCAGCCGTCAGGAGCTGTGGAACAAGGGCGCTACCTCGGGACACTTGCAAAAGGTGGTCGACATCTATGCCGACTGCGATAACGACACCCTGCTTATAACCGTTGAGCAGACGGGAGCGGCGTGTCACACAGGCAATCATTCTTGTTTCTATAAAAAATTAAAATAGGAGGCTTTCACATGGCAGATCAAGAAAAATTAGTACTCACTAACCTTTACAAGACAATTGAGCACAGACGGGATAACCCCATCGAGAACTCATACACCTGTTATCTTCTCGATAAAGGCATCGACAAAATCCTCAAAAAGGTAGGCGAGGAGTGCGCCGAAACGATTATCGCGGCGAAAAACGGCGATCATGTGGAGACCATCTATGAAATCGCCGACCTGCTTTATCACCTTACCGTTATGATGGTAGACCAGGGCATTCCGCTTGAGGAAGTCCTCGCGGAAATAGCAGACCGCAGCAAAAAGACTCAGAACCTTAAGCCCACTCATCAGGTGGACAAAAACTCTTAAGGCAATACCTGCTTAAACAGACGGGGCTCGGCTCAAAATCCGGAATCAAGAATTTGAGCCAAGCCCCTTTTGGTTTGAAATTTGGAATTTGGAATGTGGAATTGATTTGTCAGATAGGTTTCTGCTTATATCAAACCTATCCGTTACATTCGTAGGGGAGGTGCTTGCCGCCTCCCGAGCATGTTTTCGGCACAAGGAAACACATCTACTGTAGGTAAACACCAGCCGCTACTGCCTGACAAGGGCAAGCCCTGTCACTACATTAAATCAAGTTTCGCATTCCTCATCATTTTGACCCGCCGTTGTACCGATTTTTTCAATAAAACCGAGCTTTCCAAAGGCGGCTTTGGATGGAACGTCACGTTCCCGAATTCCAAATTTAAAAAATCCCTATGACAGCGTCATAGGGCTTATATTATATCTTATGTTATTTTCTATTAATGTACCGCGGCGGGTGTAAAGCGCGCTATAGCGGTTTTAAAGCTGTCGTCGGGCTCATTTTCAAGCAAGAGCTCTATGGGTTTATTGATGTCGAGCGAAAACACTCCGATAAGCGAGTGAGCGTCAACGGTATAATCGCCGCTTCTGATCATCATCATAATGTTCGGGAACTGTGCCAGTGTTTCAAAAATATCAATCAAGCCGTTTTTGTTGACCGCAGAGATCGGTAAAGAGAACATGATAATCACCTCAAAATTTGTCGGATACTGTTTGTTTACATCACTGTAACATTATTTTAGCATTTTTTTGTCAGATAATCAATACATTAACGCAAAATAAAACAAAATCAACATTATCAATAAAAAGGAAGAACAAAGTTATGGATTTTAATATACTTACGCTCGGTTGCAAGGTGAATCAGTATGAGTCCCAGGCTATGCGCGAGGATTTGCTTAAAAACGGCTATTTTTTGTCGGAAAACAAGGACAAAGCCGACATCACCGTTATAAATACCTGCACAGTTACCTCGGTGAGCGACGCTAAAAACCGCAAGCTCATCCACCGCGTAAGGCGGCATAATCCCGACGGGATAATCGTGCTGACGGGCTGTATGCCTCAGGCGTTCCCCGAGGAGATGAAGGAGCTTGACGAATGCGACATCATCCTCGGCAACAAAGAGCGCTCTAAGCTTGTTCCCGCGATAGAGGCGTTTCTTGCCGACAAAAACAGGCTCGTGGATATTCCGGGCTATCTGAATCACGGCGATATGTACGAAAATCTGACGGTTTCTTCCTTTGGAGAGCACACGCGCGCGTTTATCAAAATAGAGGACGGCTGCAACCGCTTCTGCTCGTACTGCATAATTCCGTACGCCAGGGGCAGAGTGCGCTCAAAGCCGCTTTCCGCGCTCAAAACCGAGCTTGAAAACGTGGCGCTCGGCGGTTACCGCGAGGTGGTGCTTGTGGGGATAAACCTTTCCGCCTACGGACTGGGCGATGACTATAACCTTGCCGACGCGGTCGAGACCGCCTGCTCAATTGAGGGGATAGAGCGCGTAAGGCTCGGCTCTATAGAACCCGAGCAGATGGATAAGGAGCTTATAGCAAGGCTTGCGGCTCAGGAAAAGCTCTGTCCGCAGTTTCATCTTTCGCTCCAGAGCGGCTGCGACAAGACCTTGAAAGCGATGAACCGCCATTACGATACGCACGAGTATGCCGAAATAGTCGGCAATCTGAGGGCGGCGTTCCCTAATTCCTCAATGACTACCGACGTTATGGTCGGCTTTGTCGGGGAGAGCGAGGAGGATTTTCAGTCGTCAATGGCTTTTGTAAAGCAGATAGGCTTTGCCAAGGTGCACGTTTTTCCGTATTCGCTCCGCAAGGGTACGCGTGCCGAGAGCCTGCCCGATCATGTCAGCCCGGCAGAAAAGGAGCGGCGAGCC
Source organism: uncultured Ruminococcus sp. (assembly GCA_964629925.1). Lineage (GTDB taxonomy): Bacteria > Bacillota > Clostridia > Oscillospirales > Acutalibacteraceae > Ruminococcoides. Next base: position 10,146 of record CAZVSQ010000004.1, on the reverse strand, counting down.
AAGCTGATGGGCGAGCTTGTCGATAATTCCAGAAAAGAATTTTTACGATCTCAGGTCGGTCTTGTTGAGGAAGTGCTGTTTGAGCGCCTTCGCCACGGTTACTTGGAGGGCTACACCAAGAACTACACTCCCGTTCATGTGTCGGGCGGCGACAGCTCGCTCTGCGGCGAGGTCAGGCGCGTAAGGCTCACTGCCGCTATGGGCGACTACTGCGAGGGCGTGCTCTCCGACTGATCAATTGCGGCTTTTAAATTATTTAGCTCCTGCTTTGCCGCTTCCTCATTGAAGCTCGCATAGCTGTAGAGCATAAAGCCGCTCACTGTATTATTCTTGTTTAGAATATTATACTCATCGCTTAAAATAGTATCGCTGTTTTGCCATGTGCCCTCGTCGGCGTCCGTACCTGCCTTGTAAGCCGCAAGACCGACGTAAAGCTTTACATTTTCAGCATAGCTCAGCTCAGTCCAGTCGCTTAGGGCTTCGGAAAAGCCGAGGCGCGGATTATCGGGGCTGAAGTAAATCTGAGGGCAGATATAATCGGCATAGCCCTGTTTGCCGCACCAGCTTACAACATCGGCGCAAAGCTGAGCGTTGTTGCCGAGGTTGCCTTGGGGCGAGATTCCGAAAACAGCATTTTGGCTGCTTTGGTGAACGGCGATATATGTTTCGGCAATAAGCAGGTTTACATTGGCTGTCCGCCACTGTTCAAGCGTCATTGCGCCCTGAGTGCCGGCTGAATCTATGTATTCGGAGTACCGGGCGCTGTCGCTGTTTTCAATGTCGGTGGGGTAGAAGTAATCGTCATATTGCACCCCGTCAACAGGGTAATTTTCTACGATCTCCCTTACACCGTCGGTGATAAGCTTTCTCGCCTTTTTATTTGAGGGGTCGAGGATTATCCCGCTATCGGTGACTATCCCAAGGCCCTTGTCCTTCATATACGGATTGTTTTCGCTCAGCTTTGAGGGCGTCTGACTTGCCGTTACCCGGTAAGGGTTCACCCACGCGTGCAGCTTCATTTTATGATCATGGCATACCTCGCACATGATTTTAAGCGCGTCATAGCCCGCGCTTTCGCCCTGAGTGCCCGATAAAATATGAGAGGCAGGGAACAGCTTTGAGTTATATAGCGCGTCGCAGAACGGGCGCGTCTGGACTATCATGGTGTTGAAGCCGAAGGACTGACAGTCTGCGGCTATCTTTTCAAACTTTTTCCTGAACGCCGCCTCGCTTTTGTCGCTCTCGTTCTCCATGCTAAGCTCCATATACGTCACCCATACACCGCGCATGTCGTCAGGCGCTTTGGCGTATGTCTGCTCTTTTGAGGCGGCTGCGGCTGTCTGCGGCACGGCTGTGCTTTGAGAGGGCTTTGGGCTGAGCGCGCTTATGATAAGCGTCGCCGCGAACAGCAGTACGGCTACAGATATGGCTATCGGTTTGTTTCTTTTCAAAATCATCATTCCCGGAGATTGTTTATTTAATGCGGAATTCGGAATTCGGAATGCGGAATTGAATTGTCGGCTGGGTTTCTGATTATATCAAAAATATCCGTTACATTTGTAGGGGAGGTGCTTGCCGCCTCCCGAGCATGTTTTCGGCACACGGAAACACATCTGCTGTAGGTAAACACCTGCCGCTGCTGCCTGACAGGGGCAAGCCCTGTCACTACAATTACGGAAATTATCCATTTACAAAAACGGTCGGGCACAAAATGTATCCAACAGAGCAAGCTGTCTGCACGACCGAAATTCCGAATTCCGAATTCCGAATTAACTCCACACTCCACTTTCAAAGATAAGAGGTAATTATAATGGCTTACTTACTTATATATCTTGCAATAATAAGCTTGGCCGCGTTTGCCGTTACCGTTTTCGACAAGGTTCGGGCAATGCGGGGCGGGTGGCGCGTAAAAGAGGCGACTCTGCTTTTTATATCAGCCTTGGGCGGAAGTGTTGTCATGCTGCTTACCATGCTCCTTATCCGCCATAAAATTCGAAAAATGAAATTTATGGTCGGCATTCCGCTTATTATCCTTGCTCAGTTGGCTATAGCGGTTGTGATTTGGATGGTGTTTTATGCCTGAACAGCTTAAATTTACGGTTCCAAAGCAATATGACGGCGTGTGCGCCAAGCGCTTTTTGAGGGAATACTGCACCCTCTCTGCCAGAATGATAACATCTTTAAAGCGCGAAAAAGAGGGCATTTTGCTCAACGGAAAAATTTTGCGCACTATCGACCCTGTCTTTGAGGGGCAGCAGGTAATTGTAAATCTGCCCGATGAAGCAAGCCTTTATATAGCTCCCGTTGAGGGCATGCTCGATATAGTTTACGAGGACAGCTTCCTGCTTATCGTCAACAAGCCGCCCTATGTGCCTGTTCACCCTGTAAAGCAGTATCAGACCGACACCGTAGCCAATTTTGTCATGGCTTACAGTCAAAAAAGGGGAGAGCGCTATGTTTTCCGCGCCGTAAACAGGCTCGACAGAAATACCTCGGGCTTGGTTATGATAGCCAAAGACAGGTTCACGGTAAACAAGCTGAAACACGGCGTAAAAAAAACTTACTACGCTTTTGTTCACGGCGAGGTTAAGGAGGGCGGCACGGTATGCACGCCTATCGGTCTGCGCGAGGACTCCAAAATAGTGCGCCATGTGCTTGAAAGCGGCGCTCCCGCGATAACTCATTATGAGGTTGTTAATTCTTCAAAAGAAATATCACTCCTTAAACTGTGGCTTGAAACGGGAAAAACCCACCAAATCCGCTGTCATATGGCGTATTTAGGTCACCCGCTTCTGGGCGACGACCTGTACGGAGGCAGCCGCGAGCTGATACAGCGGCACGCGCTCCACTGCGAAAAAATGGAGTTTTGCCACCCGGTAACAGGTGAAGCGATAGAAGTCCGGGCGGAAATGCCGGAGGACTTTAAATTTTAATGCGGAATGCGGAATGCGGAATTAAATAATCGGATAGGGTGTAAAAAAAGCCTCCACCGCGATAAGTAGCGGGGGAGGCTAAAATGTGGCAGAAGCTTTGTTGAAAATTTCGAATTCCGAATTAACTGACCACTCTATATATCCTGTAGCCGTCCGGCTCGGAAACGAGCTCGTAGAAGGCTCTGGCGTTATTTTCGGCGTAGTGCTCCGAGAAGTAACGCTCTTTTTTTATAACTATATTGTTGTCGATGACGTATATTTTCTTTTTTGTTATAAGCGCCTCATAGATGTTTTCGGGATAGTTGCGGCGGCGCATTGTCTGTTCGTTGTGATAGAACCCGAAGTCGTCAAGGTTCGAGAGGTAGTCCTCGCGGAAGCCCCACATCGGGTGAAGGTAGTTTTCGGTGTATTTTATAAAATCCTCTTTGGTGTCGGGATCAATGACATAGTAGCAGTCGGGGTTCCTTTCAAGCTCCGAAACAAGGAACCGCGCTTCGTTTTCCGTCTTGACCTCGGGGCGGCTGTTGTAGTAGATTATGCCGTTAAGAGCCGCCAGCGATACGATAACTAATACCGAAATAATAAAATAGCCGTTGTTAAGCCTCAGCTTTGTAGAGGGCTTTTGCCTGCGCTCAAGCTCAAAGTTGAAGGAGTTTAGTATCATAACAAGCATAAACAACCAGATACCGTATGTAAGGTTTTCGGCGTTGTTGCAGATCAGCCTTATCAAAAAGCCCGACAGATAGCCTACAATAAAGTAGAACAGCGGGAAAAACGAGAACCTGTTTTTGTGGTACAGAATGAAAACCAAAGAAACCGTCAGAAATACGGCTATCACTATAACAGAGCGGTTTATCTGCATGATCTCCGAGTAGTTGTCCTCAAAAATCGAGTATAAAACATCGGCTAAATTCTTGGGATTCTCCTTTTGCTGGATTTTATGCACCGTCTTAAGAGCGGTTGAATCAAGAGCGTTATCGGCGTCATAATAGCCGTTTTTAAGCAGCTCATAGTCCGCCTCCGAGTTTATCCCGACCTTTTCGAATTCCTCGATATTATCGCCGTAGCTGGGATAGGGCAGAGCGCTTACGGCGCTGCGGGCAGAGGTGTACTCATAAAATTCGCTTGACTGAGCCGTGCCGTGATTCACCGAATAGGAGAACTGCGAGAGCACGAGCGTGAGAGCCGTAACAAGCAAAAACATCAGCAAAAACGGTCTGAAGTACCAAAACAGCTTGCGAAACGGCAGGCGGTACTTTTTCTTTGCTATCATATCGCCGAAGAAGAAGGCAACACCGAAGCCGAGCGCCACAAAGAAGTATGTGACGTTGAGCGACGCTCCGAAAAGGATCTCAAGAACGCCCACCCAGCATGAGAGCGAGTACCTTTTTTGATATACAGCCAATAAAATCAGCAAAAAGCCCGAGGCGCACAAAAGCGCGGCGGTATGGGTGCTGTTGACGTTAGAGTAGTGGTGCAGCGCGAACATTATGTTGAGCAGGGTGCTGAACACAAAAGCCTTTCGCTTGTTGTATTTATCGGCGAACACAAAGGTTATCGAGATAAAGGCGGCAAACGAAGCCAGCACCTCAAACATAACAAAGCAGTTTACGGTCGGAAAAGCGTACTGTACAGTGCCGATAATTACAGCAAGAATGTAGTTGATGTCGGCGCTTGTATAGATGTGCTTCTGACAGATGTAGAATGAGTTGTAGTAATCGGCGGTTCCCTCGTAGGTGAAGGCGGTAAATAAAACGCATATCGCAAGGAAAACCGCGTTGAGTGCAAAGGCAAAAAGAAAGCTGCTTTTCCACACTGTCATAAATTTTTCTTTCATAACTTCAGGCTCCTAAAATTATAAATAATGCCCATTATAAATCAAAAGCTGATAAAACAGAAATAAAATCAATCTTCCTCGCCGTTGTCCTCGTCCTCGTCGCCGCCGTCATCTGTTGAGCTGCTCTCGGTGCTGTCGCCGTCATCTTCCCTGGGGTGCTCCGAACCTCTTGAAAGAGTCAGATTTATCGTGCTGCCGTACTTTGCGGGCTCTGAGCCGTCGGGCGACATGGCTATTACATAGTCCTCGTCATATTCGTCACTGTACTCGCGCGAGCTGTAGTCAACGTTAAAGCCCTGAGCCTCAAGAACCTCAACGGCGTAGTCGTAGAAATAGCCCACTACATTTTCGGGAGTGACGCTTTCGGGCGGCTCGGTAGTTTCACTCTCGGGCTCTGCGGTAGTTTCGGGAGCCGTAGTTGAGGGAGCGGTGGTAGACGGAGCCGTAGTCGCGGCTTTGGTGGCGGCTTCGGTAGCCGAGGCGGTAGTTTCAACAGCCTTTTCATCGGATTTGTTTGATGAGAACCAGCCGTTCTGCACAGCCAGCACAACAAACGCGCCTGCCGCAAGAAGCACTGCGGCTATCACAACAATAATGCCTATAATAAAGCTCTTGCTGCGTTTTGCGGGTTCGCTGTCATCGCTTTCGGAAGCGTTCTCAAAGAAGCCGCTATTTTCAAATGTTTCATTATCTTTATTTGCCGCTTCATCTGCCGGGGCTTCCTCCTTGGGCTCGTCCTCAAAGAAATCGCCGTAGTCTTGTCCGCTGTTTTTATCGGTATCGTTTAGCTTGAAAACCTTTGTTTCGGGCTGGTATTCGTCGAATACGCGGTTGTCGATCTCGGAATCACCAGAAGCGTCAGGCTTGCCGTCGGTTTTCTTTGCCGCGCCCTTGAGCTGCTGAGAGGCGAGTGCCGCGGCGACGGCGGCGCCCTGAGCTATCTCGTGAGCGGATTTTTCTATAACGGGCGGCTCCTTTTTTGCGGGAGGAGTTTCCTCAATCTCGTCAAAGGCGAATTCCTCAAAAACATTGCTCTCAAAAGCCGTGTTCTCCATTACTGGCGGCTTTTTTTCGGGCTTTGCCTGCGGCGAGGGAAGCTCTGCCTTTATTGAGGCGAGGGCGTTTTTGATGTTTCCCGCGTTTTTCCATCTGTTCTTGTTATCGGGCTGACAGGCGATCACGATAACGCTTTTGAGCTTTTCGTTTCCGTGTGCGGGAGCGGTAACGGGCGCTTTTGAAAGGCGCTTTTCGGCAGCCGAGCTGCGGCTTACGCCTTCCTCCTCAAAGGGAAGCTTGCCGTCGTTCGCCATGGCGTACATCATCAAGCCCAGCGAGTAAATGTCGGTGGTGTAGTCGGGCTGACCGCCCTGAGCCATTTCGGGAGCGGTGTAGCTTAAATCCCCGGCGTTGCTGTCAAAGGCGGTAAAGCCCCCGAGCAGCAGGCTGCCCTCGGCGTTGATGAAAACATTGTCGGGCTTTAGGTTGCCGTGAAGGATGTTGTTATGCTCAAGCTTGTCCAGAATCTCGCTTATCTGCAGGCCGAACTCAACTATCTCGTTATCGTCGGGGCGCGTGCTGCCGAGTATCTTTTTGATAGGCTTGGCGTCGCTTGTTACAAGGTAAAGTGAAATGCAGTTTTCGGACGGCTCGTTGACGACAACGGCGTCAAGGTAATTGCTCACCGAGCCCAGCTTTATGAGCGACTTTACAAAAGCGGCTTCCTCGTTGATAAGGTCGACGTTACCTCCGTTGTAATCGCTGCCCTTAAAGCTTACATATGTAAGAACAGCGGCGGTCTGGGTTCCGTCAAACTCGGTTTTGGCGATGTTGTACGACGGATAGCCTTGGGGTTCCGGAACAGGTGAAAGTACCTTCCAATCCTTCAGCTGCCCGGGTAATTTGAGCTTTGCCATAGTTAACTCTCCTTTTATAAAAATCCATATTTAGCCTATTATACTTATAATTAATTTACATTATAGCATATTGTTACGGATTTTTCCACTGTTTTTAATAAGATTTTGGAATTATATTTAATTTGGAGTGTGGAGTTGTCTGCCCAAAAAAGCCCCCACCGCTGCTTGCAGTGGGGGGGCGGTCGGCTGAGCCGACTGACAGAACGCGGCAGCGTGACGCTGCACCGAATTCGTGCTACTAAACAACATAGAAAGCCTTCCTTCGGAAAAATAATTCCGCATTTGTCAGTTGCGCCGTTGCAGAAACCTTTTTGTTATTACAATTTATTAAAAGGCGCGCTGGATGGAACGTCACGTTCCCGAATTCCGAATTAAAGATATACTTCCTCCCAAAGCGCCTCCAATGAGCAGAGCCGCCGCTTTTATAAAGAACAGCGCGGTGAAATCGGCATTCCCCATGAAAGCCGAAACAAGCACTATTAACGCCAGCATTGACGCGCCCGCGGCTGCTCCCGCTATCAGCCCTGCCGCTCTGTTCAGCTTTGCCGAAATAAAGCCGCCCAAAAAAGCTCCCGCCGCAAGCAGACCTGCCGAGGCATAGCCTAAAATATTATCGCCGAGCATTCCCGAGCGCGACAGAATAAGAGCGAAGACGCAGGTGAGAACAACGCTTGTGAGTATTCCGCACAGCATTCCCGTTAAAGCTGATTTGATGAAACGTTTTTTATCGGACATAAAAAATCCCCCCGAAAATACTTGTACAGTATATTCGGGGAGAAGATTGATTATGTTATTTTTCTTTGGGCTCTTCCTTTTTCTTTCTGCCGAAAAGACTCTTTTTCTCTGCAGCCGGCTGTTCCTTAACAGTGTCGACCGATGAAATGCACCACTTTTTGAATTTCATTTTAACTCTGTCGGAGCCTGTTTCGATAATGAGCGCGTCCTCTTCGTCTTTGATGGCTACAACTCTGCCGACGATACCGCCGATGGTTGTTATCTCGTCGCCGATTTCAAGGTTGTTGCGCATAGCCGCTTCTTCTTTTTTCTTCTTTGAGTTGGGTCTGAGCAGGAACAAATAGACAAGTCCGATAATTACCGCGTAAATGGCAATCATTCCGATTAATCCGCCGTTCATTTTACATACCTCCGTATTTATTTCATTACTATTGTTTTTTACACAACATCCTGTATTATATCAGGTTTTTCTATGCGTTGCAAGCCTTTTTTATAAGAAATTAGATCCGCACGCCTAAAATTTCTCTCTGCCGCAAATAAAACTCCTCAAATGTGCCGCTGTCAAGCTGCCTGCGTATCTCCTCCATAAGCTCGTTGTAGAAGTAGAGGTTGTGCAGAACAGCCAGCCTCATGCCGAGCATTTCGCCGCTTTTGAGCAGATGACGGACATACGCGCGCGTAAAATTACGGCAGACGGGGCAGGTGCAGCGTTCGTCGATAGGGGAGGAGTCGAGCGCGTATTTTGCGTTGTTGAGGTTGCGCACGCCCTCGCGGGTAAAAAGCTGACCGTGACGCGCGTTGCGGCTGGGCATTACGCAGTCGAAAAGGTCTATCCCTCTGTGGACTGCCTCTAAGATGTTAACGGGAGTTCCCACGCCCATAAGATAGCGTATTTTGTCTTTAGGCGCGTGCGGCTCTACCTGCTCGATTATCTCGTACATCACCTCGGTGGGCTCGCCCACGGCAAGTCCGCCAATGGCGTAGCCGTCAAGATCAAGCTCGGCTATCTCCTTCATGTGGTCTGTTCTCAAATCGCTGTATGTGCCGCCCTGGTTTATGCCGAACAGCATTTGTTTTCTGTTTATCGTGCTTTCAAGCGAGTTCAGCTCACTAAGCTTTGCCATACACCTTTTGAGCCATCGGGTAGTGCGCGCCACGCTCTGTTTGGTGTACTCATAGGGCGAGGGGTTAGCCACGCATTCGTCAAACGCCATAGCTATCGTAGAGCCCAGGTTCGACTGGATAGTCATACTCTCCTCGGGACCCATGAAGATCTTTCGCCCGTCTATATGTGAGTTGAAGGTGACGCCTTCCTCCTTTATATTGCGCAGCTTTGCGAGCGAAAACACCTGGAATCCGCCGCTGTCGGTCAGAATGGGCGCGTCCCATCGTGTGAATTCATGCAGTCCGCCGAGCGCCTTTACCGTTTCGTCGCCCGGGCACAGGTGCAGGTGATAGGTGTTGCACAGCTGGACCTGGCATTTTATATCCTTTAAATCGAGCGCCGATACCGCCCCTTTTATAGCTCCGCAGGTAGCCACGTTCATAAAAGCGGGAGTCTGTATAGTGCCGTGAGGCGTCACAAATTCGCCTCGCCTGGCCTTGTTTTCGGTTTTTATCAGCTTAAACATAATTCCTCCTAAGAAATAAACAGCATTCTCCGAAGCTTACGGGACGCAGGATAAAAGCGGCGCAGAGAAACGCCGCTCAGAATAAATCGCTGTGTGTGCCGGTTCTGATCAACTCAAGCACCAGTCTGTCGGAATAGACTTTGTAGATCAAAAGCCAATCCGGTTTGATATGACATTCGCGCATACCTTTGTAGCTGCGCGAGTTCTCCAATGCGTGATCTCTGTATTTTGGGGGAAGCGGCTTTTCGGACGCGAGTATAGAAACAACCTTTGCCAAATCCTTTTCGTTACAGCCTCGTTTTATAGCAAGCTTATAGTCCTTTTTGAACTGTCCCGTAAATTCGATTTTAAGCATTTAACGCCTCCATCAATGCCTCAACGCTGTCAAAGGGACCGTAAATATCCTTGCCTTTTTCGGCTGCCTCGATTGCGGCCGTTGTTACGGAGTTCGGAACCTCCGTTGAGATCTCAAACGGAATGCGCTGTTCTCTCACTACCGTTTTGGCGAACATATTGAATACGGAACTCACCGATAAACCGATCTCGCTGCAAAACGCGTCAAATGCTTTTTTAGTGTTTTCGTCCATTCTTATATTTACATTTGTTTGAGCCATAATGATACCACCTTTCAATAATATTATATGACAAATAATAGTATATGTCAATATAATTATATTAAAACAATAGACAAATTATAGAATACACATGCAATCTCCAAAGCTGAAAAATCTGTATTTTTCTTTTACGGCAATTTGATAGGCGTTCATGATGTTGTCGTAGCCCGCAAAGGCTGACACAAGCATAATGAGCGTGCTCTCTGGCAGGTGGAAGTTCGTTACCAGTCCGTCAAGAACCTTGAATTCATATCCGGGATAAATAAAAATATCTGTGAACCCCTCGCAGGGCTTTATCTCGCCGTATTCGGTCGCCACGCTTTCAAGGGTGCGGCATGAGGTAGTGCCTATCGCTATTACCCTGCCGCCGTTTCGCTTGGTTTCGTTAATAAGGCGGGCGGTGTCGGCAGGTATCTCGTAATGCTCGCTGTGCATTTTGTGGTTGGTGACGTCGTCGACCTTAACGGGGCGAAAGGTACCAAG
>CAZVSQ010000003.1:0-52810 GCA_964629925.1 uncultured Ruminococcus sp. | reverse complement strand
GGCACCGGCTCCGCCAACAACTGGTGGCTCCGCTCGGCTACGGCATCGAATACTTCTAATTTCGAGTACGTGAACAACAATGGCATCGCGAACAATTTCAACGCCAACAGCTCGTTCGGAGTCTGCTTCGGCTTCTGCATTTAATCAAGAATCAATCAAATCCGCCCGCCTCAGTGCGGGCGGTAGGAACGCAGGAAGGTCAAAAATGTCGCAAATAAAAAGTAAAAGGAAAACGTCATCCGCACAGTTTCTCGAAAACGCGCTCCAAATACAAACAACGACGCTCCGTCGCGTCGCTAAGTTTCCGAAACGGTTTACTTATTTGTTGTCGATTCATTTGACAGACGCTGCAGCGCACGGATATGAGCAAGTCAAAAAGGCGAACAGCATTTATCCGAGAAATCAGCACGAGGCGCAAATCCGCAGGGATTGCCTGATTAAAGCGTATGCAGAATATCAGCACTTGATTTCACAGATTCTCGTTGCAGAGGAAATGTTCGAGATTTCCGAAAACGGAATCATCCAATGGATGAAGCTGATAAACGATGAGCTCGCATTGATCAAAGGATTGATGGATTCCGATACAAGGCGATATAAAAACCTAAAATAATACAATCTGGTTTCGGACTATATGAAGTCTCGTGGCACCGGCTCCGCCAACAACTGGTGGCTCCGCTCGGCTACGGCATCGAATACTTCTAATTTCGAGAACGTGAACAACAATGGCAACGCGAACAATAACAACGCCAACAACTCGAACGGAGTCTGCTTCGGATTCTGCAACCGTCCGTCAAAGTAACCCGAAAGGGTGAAATCAGCTACTGCAGAAGGAGGCCGAAACCATTCTCCCGGAAAGGAGATAAATAAATGCCTCGATGTCCTCGCTTGCGGCTCGGTCGTATGCGGTAGGACTACAAACGAGGTTTAATAGAAACAATGGCAAAGACTATCACCATCAACGGTGAAGAAATGAATTTTTCGGATTGCTACGATTTTGAAAAAGTGTTTTCATATACGCACCTTTGGGAATCGTACAAGAAATGTCGAAATGGCGTAAACTGGAAAGCGTCTACACACAAATTCACAGTAAACGCTCCTTTGTATGTATTTCGCCTTTACATAGCTCTGATGACCGGAAAATTCAAAAGCCCCGGATTTTATGAATTTGACATAATCGAAAGAGGAAAGCCCCGGCATATCAAGAGTGTAAGGATCGAGGAACGCGTCGTTCAACGTTGCCTTTGCGATTATTGTATAGTGCCCGTGCTTTCGAGGTCGTTTATCTACGACAACGGTGCAACGCTCAAAAATAAAGGTTACGATTTCGCGATTGGCAGAGTTCACGTGCATTTACAACAGCATATCCGGGAGCACAGCTCGAAAGGCTACGTTTTATTATTCGATTTTTCAAAGTTTTTCGATAATATCTCGCACGAAGAAATCAAGTCAGTTTTGCGCGAAAAGTTTAGAGACCAGCGGATTCTCCGGCTGGTATTTCATTTTATAGACGCTTTCGGAGACAAAGGGCTCGGACTTGGCAGCCAAATATCGCAAGTCCTCGCGCTCGCCGCCGGAAACAAGCTTGACCATTTTATAAAAGAGCAGCTTCACGTGAAGCATTACGTCAGATATGTGGACGACAGCTGGCTCCTTCACGAGAGCAAGGAATTTCTGCAGTGGTGCCTTGAAAGGATCAAGGAGAAATGCAATGAATACGGGCTTGTTCTGAACGAAAAGAAAACGCATATTGTGAAGCTTGAAAGAGGCTTCACGTTTCTAAAAGTTAAACATTTCGTGACAGAAACAGGAAAAATCATCCGAAAGATTTCTGCCGAGAGCGTGACAAGAGAGCGGAGGAAACTAAAGAAGCTCAAGAAACGCTTGGATTGTAATCTGCTAACGTTTAACGATATAGAGCAGAGCTACCGATCGTGGAATGGCCACGCCTCCAGATTCAATTCATACAAAACAAGAAAATCGATGGAGGATCTATTCACCGATTTGTTTTTTTTAAGGAGCAACCAACAAAATGAAGTATTACAAAATTAAGCAGGACAACACAATCATAGACGCGCTCGCAGATCCGCTGTTTGTGGTTTATCAGGCAGGGAACCGAACGGTCATTATCGGAGAAGAATATGACGCTTTCGGTGTGCTTTCCTACGATTCTTCGGTGATTTACGCCGTGCAGGGAATGAAACCGGCACCGACCGGCGAAGAGTTTAATTATGCAACTGTTCAGATGGAGCCGATCGGTGCTGACGAATACGATCAGCTCCGTGAGGATCTCGATGCAGGAACTGAACCAGTCGAGCCCGGCGACGATGAACCGCCGGAAGGACAAGGAGAGGAAACAATGACACTCCCGGAGATGCGACTTGCAATAACAGCGCTTCAAGAAGAAAACGTGATACTCAAAGAGCAGAACCTGTTCCTGCAGGACTGCCTCATGGAGATGGCTGATGAAGTTTATAAGTAACATTCTTATAAAAATTTTAGGAAAGGAGGTGGCAGAAATGATGGCTATGCTTTTTGCAATCGCAATCATCGAGGAAAGAAAGACGTTTAAGGACGTTCCGAGATTGCTCAAGGAAAAGGTCAGAATCGAGCTCAGAGCGATGGATCGCGAAGATCTCGCAACGGAGGAGTAATCGTGGAAGAAATCGCAGAAACGCTCCTCTGCATCATCGACGCTCAACAATCGTTCATCCGGCGGCTCGTCCGCATAATTTCGGAAACCGAGAGCGTCGATGATGCCCTTCGGAAAAGCGTCATAGAGGAAAGCGCGGCATCGGAGCAAATCGCAAAGGACGCGCTGGAAGGGTGAGACCAATGGATTATTCAGACCTGATCATTAAAGCAGGGGCGGTCTTAAGCGCCATCGCCGTAATCACCGGTGCATTCGCGGCGATCGTTCGGTTGATTGAAAAGAATAAAAGAGAGATCGAAAGAAACAAAAAGCAAGACAGCGACATCGCAAAGATGAAGAAAGAGCAGACGCTTCTTGTTTACGCTTTACGCGGCTGCTTGGATGGTCTCCATCAGTTAGGCTGCAACGGACGTGTCACCGATTCCATAAACAGAATCGATAAATACCTCAACAAAGCAGCTCACGACCAAGACGAAATAGACATAATCAACAACGAATAGGAGGACACAGAATGAAAAAGTATTCCAAGGCATGGTGGAAGGAATGGGCAAAAAAAGCAGGCGTTCGTGCTATCAAGACAGCAGCGCAAACGGCAGGCAGCGCCGTCGGCGTGACCGCCATCGCGATCCACGAAGTTGACTGGCTGATTGTTACGTCCACAGCAGCTGGCGCGGCAGTAATCAGCCTGATTATGTCCCTTGCAGGATTGCCTGAAATTGAAGCGGAGGAATAAGATGGGAACATTGCACAAAAGAGCCATTTCCTACGATTTAACGACAAGCAAAGAAAAGAGAAGCCATATCGACGGATTCAGAAAAGCATATAGCAATTTATACGAGACTATCGATTTCGTAGAAAAAAAGTATGGCAAGTCAAGAGAATTCTCACTCGCTATAACCAAGCTTGAAGAAAGTCAGATGTGGCTTAATAAAGCAATTTCAAATTCAGAAATAGAGGAGGAATAAGCATGAGTCTCGTGAACAAAAAGGGCGTTGATGTTTCTTCCAATAACGGCAAAGTCAGCATGGAAAAAATCAAGGCGGCTGGTTACGAATTCGTGATTATTCGGTGTGGCTTCGGCGAGAATATCACCGAGCAGGACGACACTCAGTGGGAAGAAAACGTCCGCAAAGCAGAAGCGGCAGGCTTACCGTGGGGCGCGTATTTCTACAGCTACGCCTGCACCGAGGCAAGCGCGAAAAGCGAGCTGCAGCACGTCCTCCGCTTACTCAAAGGCAAAAAGCCAACGCTCCCTGTTGCGTTCGACATGGAGGACGCTGACGGATACAAGGCGCGTCACGGCGGTTGGAATAGCACCAACGTGACAAGAGTCTGCAAGATTTTCCTCGAAGGTATTGCGGCGGCTGGCTATTATCCCATGCTCTACACAGGATTCGAGGAAATCGACAATTACATCGATCCGGCAATCGTTGAAAAATATGACATGTGGTTCGCGCATTGGGCTCGCGCTTGCGGCTACAAAGGCAAAAACCTGTCAATCTGGCAATACGGCGGCGAAACCAATCTGATCGATGGCAACAGTATCCCCGGCGTCGGAGTGATAGACAAGAATCTGTGCTATAAGGATTATCCGACAATCATCAAGGAGAGCGGCAAGAACGGATGGAGCGGATCCGGCAAGACTCCCGACAAGCTGAAAGTCAGCGGCATAACAGCAGAGCAGGCGATGAGCGCAGCGCGAGGCCTTGTTGGCAAAGATAAAGATCCCGACGAATGCGACATCATGAAATGGTACGGCGGCTTTGACACCGATATCAACGAGATCGCCTGCTGCTGCGCGGGCATGATGTATCTGTTTTTCAAGATACTCAACGCAGGAAACCTCATCCCCGGCGGTAAGGTCGCGGATTGCGGATCGATCGCGCTTAATTTCCACAATGCAGGACAGCTCCACAAGCCGTCCGAGGTAAAGCCCGGTGATATTGTCGTATTTTCATGGAGCCACAGCAAAACGTCGGTTTCACCGCTTAACAATCTCGGATATATGTGCTTCGAGCACGTCGAGCTTTGCCTCAAGGTTTTCGATGATACCATTTTGAGCATTGGCGCGAATAACGGCGGTATTGAGTGCGACGATTTCCAAATCAAGACACGCAAGCGCTCCGACATTTCCGCTTGTTGCCGTCCGAAATATGCGGGCAGCGGAGTGGAGCCCGATCCTTCCGATTCGGTCACGCCTGCCGCCATAGGCGACGCAGAGGTCAACGAAGTGCAGCGCTGGCTCAACAGTCGTTACGGATTCGACATCTACATCGATGGTATCTATGGCAGCCAGACACGCGCAGCGCTTACCAAAGCGATGCAGACTGAGCTCAACGCGCAGTTCGGCGCAGGCTTGGTGGTTGACGGCATATGCGGCGTGATGACCAAAGCTGCCATTCGCAACATATCAAACGGTGCTCGCGGCAACTACACAAAAACGCTGCAAGGCTTTTTGATTTGCAACGGCTACGATACAAACGGCTTTGATGGAATTTTCGGAAGCAAAACCGAGAGCGCTGTCAGGAAGTACCAGAGCAGTCACGGTCTTGTCTCCGACGGAATCGCCGGCCCCGCTACATTCAGCTCTTTGTGCAGTTAATTCCAAAAATCGCTGATTTTGAAAATAACACACGCGAAAACGCGTTAAAAAGGCATTTAACAATCACAAATGAGCGTTAGATGCACGTTAACACACAATTTCACACGATAAGATACTATTATAAATCGATAATGGTAAAGGTGATTCCAATGAACAAGTAATAGCCGCCTAAGTACACGCGGAGCATAAAACAAACAGATACCGAGGCACTCCTGCGTGCAATGGTGGTTTGATTTTGATAACAGAATTATAGCGATAGAGATAAAACAGGCATCGAGGAGAAATCCCCGGTGCCTGTTTTTTAGTATAAGTTTTCCAAGAGCTCGGCGAGAAGCTCGCCGGAAGTCAAAGAACGTTGTGCCATTATGCGCTTGTATTTATCGACTACGTCCTTCGGAGCCCGAACAAGGAAGTTCACCGGCTTAGAATCGCCGGAGGAAACAAACTCGCGTTTATAGGTTTCCTCGTCCAGATGGCGCAGCGCCCATGCTTGCGCTTGATCATAATCGATCGGGATAATGCTCACTCGTCCGGCATATCGCGTCGTGGAGCCGCCGTCGCCAAATATAAAGTATTCGCCGCCGCGCTTTTTATACAGCATTTCGCGCTTCCATTCGATATCGCCACGCTTCAGACCGTTATCCCAGCAGCCGACAAGCGCTGCCGTTTCGGTATTATAGCGCTTGCCGTTTATGATTTTTTCCATATAGCCACACCTCAATATTCAAAGTCGCAGGAGGCGTCCCTCTCTACCAACGAGAGAGGGAGACCGACACGCCTGCAGTACTTTTCTATTGTATCAATATTTTTGGCTTTTTTTAAGCACTTTCCATCGGCGTATACACCAATCGGTGTTATACGCCCATAACGCATGAGTTCAAAGTGGTATTCAGGAACACCGCGATCCCACACGGCACGTTTCACTAACATATAGAACATTTTGAAATCACCTCTCTATAATAGCGATCTGACGAAGCTGGGCGATTTCGTCTTTGATAAGAGTACTCAAGGAATGGTAAAGCGCGTTCGTTTTATCCCAGTTATTGAAGTACTCGTCGTTAATTTGCTCAATACGAGTATCATCAATCAAGCTCACAAGCTCATAAGCGTAGTTACAATGCTCGGCAAGTTCGCAGACAGCTCGGAGAGCGTCAAGCCGTTCAAGACCGTCGTCGTTCAAATAAGCCGTAACAGCGACAAGCTCATCAATGGATTCGTTTATATTACCGAGCCAGTCCATAAAAATGCGGTTAGATGTTTTTCGATATACACACGTGTAACCATACCTTGAGCCGGAAAGCATAATCGCGATTTGAGTGATTTCGCTTGATGCTTCAGCATAGGTGATATGAATCAATGTTCCGTCAGCGTATTTGTAAAGAGAAACGTCACGCGATCCGTTATCGGTTTTTACTTGGCGACACGTCGTACAGACATCCCACTCAAACTCCTCGGCTTGCGCCTCAGTGATTGGCGCTTTCCAGTTTACAATTCTTCCGTTTTCGATAATAAGATAACCGTTGTTTTTCATGATAAAAGCCTCCTAACATTCTTCATCAGCACGGTCGATCAGTTCAACGATCGCAGCGACCGAGAACCACTCCGGCTCGCCGTATTCATTGCGGAGATAACAACCGCTGTTGTCGTCGAGATCGCCGTATTTGCGTTCTAACATTTCTTTCAGATATTCCAAAGCCTCGTGTTTCATAATTGAGCCCTCACTTTCTTTTCAGATAATAGCATTCTGCGAATTCGTGCTTCTTGACGTATTAGGGATTGATAAAACGGCTAATAGAGAATCCGGCGCGGTTCGCGTCAAATTCGTCGTCGTGCCAGCCTTGCCCGGTCTTGACATAGGTGGTTCTGACAATGATCTCGTCCTTATCGGTGTTTCTAAGATAGCGAGATAAATCGCGGATAATTTTCGTTTCAACATAAGCATTTCTCATCATGGTAATTGACCTCCTAATTTACTTGGCGGCGGGAGCGCCGCCATTTATTACTTTCGAGAAATAAATTGTTCGAGTTTAAGCATAAGCGGATCAAATATCGTAATAATTGCATATTGATCACAATAGTGAGTTTTTTGTGGGACATTAATAATATATACCGTTTCGCAGCCCACACGAGAATCCGCCCACTTTTTAAGCCTTTCTATCTCTTTCTTCAACGAATCGACCTTAGTATACGGCGTGGCTTTTTTAACGCGAATAGTATAGCCGACAGCGTAATCCGGGTGATCGATAAATCTGTCGAATTCATATACCGACCGATTAAGTAAGTCAATAACATATTTAGGAATAGCTTTCATGATATGATCCGCCTTTCTATAGGAGCTTTACCGCTCCTTTACTGTATCTATATTATAACTCACATTTATATAAATGTCAAGCTTTATTTTATATTTATATAAATATTTTTTTGAAAAAATAGACACGCCGCCCCAGCAAAAAGCGTGGCACACAGCGTGTCATATTTTAATAAATTTGAATTTATATAAATAAATTTAAGTTTAGAAAAATAATTATAAAATTAAAGAAAAAGCCCATAAACAAGCCGATTCTTTGAATAATGGCTTATCTATGGGCTTTTAGCTATGGTCGGGATGACAAGACTTGAACCCGTGACCTAAAACGCCAAAAACGGCATAAAATCAGGCGTTTGCAGACCTCGTGGCACGTTTCGTGGCACACTTTGAAAAATTGCCGTCAAAGATAGAAATAATACGGCTCGACATTTCGGAGGAGTGATCGCGCAATGCGTGCTGATATATTCGGTGGAGCATTTCGGGGGTTTCCCAGCCGCCGACCTCGCAGATGTATTGATCAGGTACGCCTTGGAAGTGCAGCTCGCTCGCGAAATAATGCCGGAGCTTATGAAAGGAGAAATTCGGCACGTCTACCTTATTGCGGGTACGCACAAAATGGTTTGTTAGAGTGGACGGCGCGAGATCAAAATAACGCCACGCCCGCGCCTCGGCGATCACGAACGGCGGCAGCGGGCAAAAGCGATCACCGGCTTTTGTTTTCGGCGGCTTGATTACGAGGTTTCCTTCGCTATCTGTCACCTTCGCCTTGGATACGCGCACACCAAGATCTGTGAAATCGTCTGGCGTGAGGGCGCAGATTTCAGACCGGCGCAAGCTCCCTTGTGAAGCCAGTAGGATCGGAACGCGGATCAGATCGTCAGCGACCTCAAGCACTGACAACACCTCTGACGTTATCGGAACAATACAATCAGTTTCCTGTTTTTGCGGAAGGCGCGTATTGAATACAAAATCCGGGCGATACATAGAAACGGCAGCGTGGATGAAGCCGTGGCAATCGCGTACCGATTTAGGAGACAGAGTCAGACTCAATTCGCTGATCGCGATCTGAATATGCTCGGCGGTCAGCTTTTTCAGTTTAATCGGCATGAGCTTCTGAAAGTACGATTTCGCCATACGCTTATATTCCCGGATCGTCGAAGGAGACAGCACCGCCTCCTTGATCTCGATATAGCGGTCAACCGCTTGTTTGACAGTAAGATCATCATAGGTCGGAGCCGCCTCGCCGCGATGGTGCGCAAGGTAATCGTTTGCCAGAAACATGGCGACGTTTTTGTCGGGATCCGTAAACGATTTGTAATGGCGCTTGCCATCGGCGTCGGCGTAATCAAAGACGCGGACACGCCAGTTCCCGCTCGGTAATTTTTTAGCTTTCATTTTTAACACACTCCTTGTTTTTATAAAACGAGTATGCTATAATAAGCCCGTAGAAGATCGCCCAAAATTTTCTACAGGCTGAGTTGTAACATACTCGGCGGCTCCGTTCTTGGTGTTGGTAGCACCGAGGACGGAGTTTTTTGTTTAGTGATATTGAGAATAAAAATCAACAAGTTCGGAGAACGAATATTTTTCTTCGTGATTATAATAATCGCCGTATTCTTCGTATAAAGTGCCATTCACACCATCAAGAGACTGCCAATAGATTTTGCCGCCATCATCCAAAAAGAAAAAGATAGTAAAAATAGCCACTTTGGTAGAATACGTTTTTGAAAAATCGTCACAAGCATTTTTTACAGATATAGCAAAATCGTCATAATTGTCTTTAGTTTCCGATTTTACATCACACAAAGAACAGGTTACAGAGTACGTCCCATCCTTACGAATAGAGCAATTGATGGAACGTGCATCGGGAAGTATTTTATAGAAATATTGTTCCGCTTCCTTCGCGGTAAGCCCAGCGCCGCCGGTAGGAGCAGCCGTCGTTTCAATCGTAGAAGAAGCGGATACACCACAGCCGGAAAGCGCAGCCGCTGAAATCACGACAGCCAAAGCCGCTGCAAATAGTTTGAATCTCATAAAAACCACCTTACAAATAATCGCTGATATTTATAATTTTTTTGACGCGCCTGCATTTAGGCGCGTTTTTCTCGTTTTTCCGAAAGCGGCTCAATATGTAACATAGTATCTATTGCGTCACGTACAGCCGCAGGCTGCCGCCGATAACCGATCACAACTTCCTTTTCGTGCTCACTGAGTACAAACTGGCAAGGCTGAGGTTTTACGTTTTCCGTCAATTCATCAGACCACCCCATCAGATATTGCGGAGAGCATTGAAACAGCTTTGACAGCTCAACAATTGTTTCGTGCTTTATATTTTTGATTTCGCCGCTTTCGTACCTTTGCGCCGTAGCTTCCTTAACACCAATGGCATCGGCTACATCTAATAAAGTCAGATTTAGCGCAAGCCTTCGTTCTTTTAAACGATCTTGCAATTTTGCCATGATAATCACCTCAATAATATAATACTACAATCTTTCGCAAAGTGCAAGATATTTTTTGCAAAAATACAAAAAACTTACGCATAAAGTATTGACATTCACGCTTTAATGATGTAATATATACTTACGCGATACGTAAGTTTAACGGAGGTGATAAAATGGCAAAGTTGGCATATATAACCGATACCAAGGCTCTTGAAATGCTGATGATCGACAGAGGCGTCCGCACGAACAAAGAGCTTTCGGAAAAGTGCGGAATAGACAGGAATATCGCGAGCAAAGTCCGCAAAGGCGAAATTCAGCCATCGTCAAATGTAATGTACAAGTTGGCGGTTGGACTCGGAATGTCGTCAGCAGAAGCAGGACAAATATTTTTTTGCCCGGTACTTACGTAACACGTAAGTTTTATATGGAGGTGAAACCATGAAAGAAACAACCATCATGTACACCATGAAAAAGAACAAAGGCAACTCCTGTTTTGAAGCAACGACGGAAATCAAAGTGTGTCTTGACAGCAGGCACGTCGACGCGTTCAAGAACCCGACCACGCTGGCGAGAGAGCACCGGGAGAATGAGCAATTCGTCAATCTGCTCGCCCGGCTTCAGGGCTACGACACAGCGGAAATCAAATCGGTGGAGGTGGCGTGATGCCCAGAACAAAAATCGGAGCCTCCCCGTTCGAGGAAAACGAGCGGTTGCTCATTACCAACATCAAGTATGAAATGGACGTTAGAGGATACGGAAAAGCAGACCTCCGAAAGATCCTCGACCTTTCGGAGCCTGCCATCAACAAGCGATACAAGGAGCCTCGCTGGTTCCGCTACAGTGAGCTGATGATGATCGCCCGCTGGCTCCGCATTCCGGTATCAAATCTTTTTGTCAAAAGAGTCGCCGAGAGGCTGACAGCTTAATGCAATACAGAAGGAGGAACCCATGAAAGAACAGATCAAAATCACTTACAGGAAAGCAAAAGCCCAGAGCAACGGCGCGTTGGTGTATGAGGTCAACATGAGCGATGAGCACCTCGAACAGGTTATCTCAGACCTCAGAGCAATGCTCGAGGAACGCAAACCACAGAGAAAGTCCAGACCGAAAGTGATACATCAGAACCCAAATCCCAACTACAAACCGCCGATTGGCAGGCCAAAGCTTATGAATGCCATATGCCTTGCAATCGTCGGCACCGAAGATGCGATAACAGGGCCGTGCTTTATTGAAAGAGGGTGAATGAAATGGCAATAATCGGAAAATAAAAACGCCGCCGATGGCTGCACCACATCGACGGCAAGAGAATATATCTCACTACAATTTTATCATAAAAAGGAGGATGAATCAAGGAAAAAATGAAAATGGCGATTCAGGACGGCAACGTCATTCTGAAGGATTGGAATGATGCGCAGTATAACATCATCGCTTCATGGGGAAAAACGGTTTATTTGAAGAAAACGCAGAGCCGCCCCGACGCTTTACTGGTCGGCCCCTGTGAGGCAGAGTTCCTCAATCGGTTAGCACGGCTCATAAAACTGCCGCCGCCAGCCGAAGCGATCCGTAAAAAGCTAAACGCAAGGCAAGCAGCTATCGATGAAATGAGGACAGCGGAAAACGTCCAGCCGCTGATCAAACCACCCGTCAAAGTCAACCTTTTTCAGCACCAAATCAAAGGATATAATATGGCGCTGATAACATTCGGATTAGTAGAGGTGAACAATGAAAGTTAGCCCGGCAGTACAAAACACCGTCAACTTAATTCTTCCGGCACTCGTAATCTCAATCAAGGAAGAAATGAACATGACGTATAAAGATCAATTCGCTGCATACGAACAACTAAACGCCGATGAAACCGTTAGCAACGAAACAATAAAAAAGGCTCGCGATGAACTCGACGCCCTGAAATACGCAATACATAATGTATCAACAGTGCTCGATAAGGAATTCAAGCCAAAGAGAGTGATCGCCACAAGCAAGACGGCGCTCTGTCCACGATGCAATCACCGTATTTCCCACCCGAATCATAGCTATTGCCACCGTTGCGGTCAGAAATTACAAACACCAGAGGGCAGTAACAATGAATAGGGGATTCGGTTTCCTTTTCGAGATGGGCTGCGGCAAAACGCTGACGGCGATCGCAACAGCCGGAACGCTCTACATGACGCGCCGCATTCGCAGGGCTTTGATCGTAGCACCTACGTCGGTGTGCTCGGTATGGCCGAAAGAGTTTGATGATTTCGCGGATTTTCCGCACATCGTAAAGGTCATGCTCGGAACCAAGCAGCAGCGGCTCAAGCAGCTGCAGGATCTTCACGATTTCCCGCGAGAAGCGCTCCGCGTCGCCGTGATCAACTACGAAAGCACATGGCGCGAGGGTATATTCGAAAAGCTCGCGGAATTCAACGCCGATCTGATAATCGCGGACGAAAGCCAGCGAATCAAAACGCACGACGCGGAACAGAGCAAGGCGATGCACAGGCTCGGCGATCGCGCACCGTTCAAGCTGATATTGAGTGGAACGCCCGTCCAAAACAACGCGCTCGACCTATACAGTCAATACCGATTCCTCGATCCTACAGTATTCGGAAAGAATTTCTATCAGTTCAGAAACCGATACTGCATAATGGGAGGCTTCAACCGAAAGCAGATCGTCGCATACCGAGACCTCGACGGATTGATTAAAAAAGAGCACAGCATCGCTTACAGAGTCACCAAAGAGGAAGCGCTCGATCTGCCGGAGCAGACCTTCGAAACGCGATACATAAGCCTGAGTCAGAAAGAGCGCAAGCTCTACGATCAAATCAGGCGGGAATCGGCAGCAGAGCTCGCGAACGGCGAAACCATATCGGCAACAACCGTTTTGACGAAAATGCTCCGATTACAGCAATTCACAGGCGGCTTCTTGATGACAGACGACAGCGACAAACCGAAGCTGTTCAGCAGCGGCAAAATCAACGCGCTGGAGGATATCATCGACGATTACGTTCTCGGAGCCGGAAAGAAGCTGGTGATTTTCGCAAGGTTTCGCCCGGAGATAGACATCATCGCGCAGCTCCTGACCAAGAAGAAAATCCAGTTCGGTCAGATATACGGCGACATTCCGCTCGACCAACGCGGCGACATCGTAAAGGATTTCCAAACAAATCCAGAAACAAAGGTGTTTGTCGCGCAGATTGACACGGCAGGACTCGGAATCACGCTGACAGCCGCCGACACTTGCGTCTATTATTCGGTCAATTTCAATTACGCGGCTTATTCACAGAGCCTCGCCAGAATACACCGAATCGGTCAGCGCAACGTCTGCACATATATACACCTGACCGTCGAGAAAACCATCGACGAGCTCGTGCTCAAGGCGCTACACAAAAAAGAGGATTTGGCAAAAACAATCGTGGACAACTGGCAAATGTATTTTTAACAGGAGGATGAAAAATGGATTTATTCAGAAAAATCGACCAGCTCAAGGCGGCACTTGACCGCAAAGATGAGCTGAAGCAGCAGACAAAAGACAACAACGCGGAAATCACAACGCTCAAAGAAGAAATCGCGCAGCTGATGATCGACGCGGAATGCCCCAGCATTAGCAGAAACGGATTCAAATACACCTTGCAGGAAAAGGTGTGCTATTCCAAGAAATCAGAGGAAGCCCTGCAGGAAGCAGGAATCGATTTCCACGCGGCGCTCCGCTCGGCCGGATTCGGCGATCTGATTGTCGAAACAGTAAACCAGCGATCGCTCCAGAGCAGCCTCGCCAACTACGTCGATGAACACGACGCGCTCCCCGAACAGCTCGCCCCGGCTATTAACGTTTATGAGATGTTCGACATTCAGAAGCGCAAGGAAACGAACAAAGCTGGAAAGAAAGGCGGTACAGCATGAGCAACGAACAGTTAAAAATTGATCTTCGCGTTCAAGACGAAATGGATTTTGACGCAGAAATCAAAGCGCTGATTTCCGATACAGCGAACACCAGACTCAGAAGCGGCGTGTTTGCCCGCAGTAAGCACGAGGCTTATGGAATCGCCGCCGAAAACTACTCGCAGATCCAAGGCACGGTCAAGGTGCTCAAGGGCGACATTGCTCAACTGCTCGCCATGCTTCCGCTGGATATAACGGGAGCCCGCATCGTGGAAAGCATATCGTCCATTTACGGCACGGCACAGCGGCTCGCCAAGGAAAGCGTCATCCTCGCGTCGCTTTGCGGAAGGATGATAGATGATATATACAGCATGGAATCCGACGAAACCCTGCCGCTTGAGGAATACGGAGACCTTGACGGCGCTGAGTTTGACGATACCGACGACATCGAAGAAAGTGAGGAAGAATAATGCCCGCAAAGAAAAACACGGAGCTCGCCGCGATCGACCCGGCAAAGTTCCAAATTGAAACTATTGAAACAGCATTGACCGCCGACGACATCAGCGAGGAGCTCGACGGACTCGGCACCATTCCGCTCGACCGCGCCAAATTCCCCGGCTCCGGCGGTACACAGTTTGAGATCACAGACGACGAAAACGAAGATGACTCCATAATGGCAGACAGCATCGAGGGCATCATCGTATTTCACCACGCGATGAACAGCCGCTGGGAAAACGGCTTCGACGGCACAAACGAGCCGCCCGTGTGCAGCGCCATCAACGGCAAGGTCGGTCTCAACGTACAGACCGGCGAGGTTTTGGATTGCGCGACATGCCCATACAACGAATTCGGCTCCGCAGGCGACGGCAACAGCAAAGCCTGCAAGAACATTCACCGTCTCTATATTTCCCGCGATGGAAACCCTGTCCCGCTGGTCGTAGCATTGCCGCCAACGTCGCTCAAGAGCTTTAAAAACTTCATGGCGAAGAAGCTCCTGCTCAAAGGTCGCAAATGTAATCAGGTGATCACGCGCATAACGCTCAAGAGCGCGAAATCAGCAAGCAACATGAAATACAGCAAGGCTGTTTTCGAGAAGCTCGGTGACCTGAACGAAGAACAGCTCAAAGCGTCCGAGACAATCGGCGAATTCGTAAAAGGAATCGTCGCAGCCGAAACACCCGTCACGACAGACGATTACAACACAAGCGCCTCAAGCGTAGAGGTCGCCGCCGATCATACTGCCGAGCCTCCCCAGCTCCCGCCTGTCAGCAATGAAATGAAAACATATCCCCCTGCTCCGCAGGAACCCGTGCAATACAGCAAGCCGGAAGTCTACAGCGCTCCCCCGATTCCGCAGGAAGCTCCACCAGCGAGATCAACGCAGCGCATCGCACCGCCGATTAGTGACGGTTTCGATTTTATCGACGTAGAGCCGAGCGATGACAATCCCTTCGGCTAATGTACAAAATACGGCGGCGAGGAAACGCCTCGCCGCTTACCCCCCCCATAAAGTAATCAAGGCGGTGATGACGTGAATGCCACAAAACCAAATATTGATGACCATATCAATTATGAAAAAGAGTATAGCTCTTATTTGAAGAAGGTCAAGATCAGAGGCGACCGGCTCACCGCTTTGTGTCCGTTTCACGACGATAAAAACGCCAGCCTCACCGTCCAGCTCAAAACAGGCATGTACACATGCTTTGCTTGTGGAGAGCGCGGCAACTTCGTATCATTCTACGCCGCAATGCACAGCATGAGCACAAAGGACGCTTACAAAGAGATTTGTGAGAAGTACAACATCGAAAGCGAGGATTACAAGGAAAAGCCGAAAGAAAAGCCAAAGCCGGAAGGTGTGCAGCCATTCACGCTGACCGAATACAGCTTCAACAAAAGGATCCCGGAGGAATGGCTCGCAGAGACATGTAGGCTTGAAACATCCAAAGACAGGAACGGCACCAGTTACCTCAAAGAGCCATACTTCGACGATGACGGCGAGCTCGTAACATTTCGCAAGCGGTACGCGAATAAAGAGTTCCGATGGAAGAAAGGATCCGCAGGAAAAATCATCATGTACGGCTTGTGGCGTATGCCACACATACAAAAAGTCGGTTACGCGATATTCGTCGAAGGCGAAAGCGACACACAAACACTGTGGTATCTCAACTTTTCAGCCCTCGGCATTGCGGGCGCAAACCTATTTAAAGAGGAATTCACAGATGCGCTTCAAGATTTGAAAATCTACATACACGTCGAGCCGGACAGAGGCGGTCAAACATTTTTCAGAGAAATGTGCGAGAAGCTCAAAAAAGGCGGCTTCATCGGCAAGGTGTATCAGTGGAGCTGTCACCAGTTCGGCGTGAAAGACCCGTCGGAGCTGTATATTTCATTTGGAAAAGATGAAGCGCACCGAATGATCAAAGAAGCGATTGAGAACGCAGAGCCCGTCGACATTGAGCACGTCACCGAGTTCATACCGCAAGCGATAGAAGGAGCACCGATCAACCTCAGACAGCCGACCGGCTGGAGCTATGACGAAAGCGGGATATATTCGTACAGCAACGAAATCGCAAAATTAGTTTGTAAAACGCCTATCATCATAACACGCCGCCTGCAATCTGTAAAGGAGTACAGCGAGAAGATCGAGATCGCGTTCAAGCGAGATGACAGATGGACGTCGGCAATCTTCCCGCGTTCAACCATTTTTCAGAGCAGGAACGTCACAGCGCTCGCCGATCTTGGCTGTACTGTCACATCGGAAAACGCAAAGCGGCTCGTCGCCTTCCTTCAAGACCTCGAAGCGGTAAACATGGACATTATACCAAAGAGTCTGACCACGTCAACGTTCGGATGGCAGGGAGATGAACAATTCCTGCCGGGCGTAACAGATGAAAGCATTGTGCTTGATGTTGAGCCCTCATTAAAAGCAAGAGCGGCAGCATTTGAACAACGCGGAACGCTCGAAGAATGGAAAGCCCTCATGGAACCGTTCAGAGAAAAAGACAAGTTCAGGTTTATATTGGCGGCGGGATTTGCCGCGCCGATTCTCAAGCTAATAAAGACAAGAACATTCGTGGTTTACAATTGGGGCGATTCAAAAGGCGGTAAAACGGCGGCATTAAAAGCAGCGCTTTCTGCTTGGGGCATTCCGCAAGATTTGATGGTGAATTTTAACATCACACAGGTCGCGCTTGAGCATACCGCTGAATTTTTCAGCGATCTACCACTCGGCGTCGACGAACGGCAGCTCGCCGGAAACAGCAACCAAAATCAACTTGAAAAATTCATCTATATGCTGAGTTCGGAAATTGGAAAAGGGCGCGGAACCAAAACAGGCGGCTTGCAACAAATCAGCCGATGGAAAACAGTCGCCCTGATGACCGGCGAGGAGCCTATATCGCTTGATACGACACAAGCGGGCGTAAGCACCCGAACGGTTGAAATCTACGGCGGCCCATTCGACAATCAGAGCGACGCTCGGAGAATGCACCAAAGCGTCGAGAATCAATGCGGCACCGCCGGCCCC
Organism: uncultured Ruminococcus sp.; assembly: GCA_964629925.1. Lineage (GTDB taxonomy): Bacteria > Bacillota > Clostridia > Oscillospirales > Acutalibacteraceae > Ruminococcoides. The sequence goes on along the minus strand of CAZVSQ010000003.1, from coordinate 35,422 downwards.
GAATTTGTAAAACGTCTGATTGCTTTTCCGAAAATCGATTTGCTCCGATGTTATCAGGATTTGAACAGCGGCATCGCAGACATTGCCGGAGATCAAGGAAGCGCACATGCGTCAGACCTTGCCGCAATCGCGCTCGCTGACTGTTTAATGGATTCGTGGCTATTCAAAGGCGACAGCGGAATAAACGATGAATCCTTCAAAAGAGCCTTTCAGATGGCGGCGGCGATACTTAAAGAACAGCTCGCGTCAGGAAGCATGGACGTGAACGAGAGCGCAAAGCAATTCATCGTTGACTGGATATTAAGCAACAAAGAGCTGTTCGGCGAAAAAGTGATCGGAACATGCCTCGGCAAAATGCTCGGCGGCACGGTTTACATTTTCCCGTCATTGCTGAACGACGCGCTCAAACGCGCCGGATACTCACCGAGAAAAACACTGAGATACCTCGCCGACAATGATTTGATTACCGTATCCAAGGATAAGAAAACCGGGAAAACGCGCTATTCTACAGTCAGCTGGTTCAACGAAAAAACGTGCCGATTTGTAGAATTCCATCTATACAAGGTCGCAAAGACGGTTGATCCGCTCGAAAACGAGGATGAAGCCGCCGAATTGATGGCACCGGCAAACAGCGATGATGGCGATTTACCGTTTGATTAACTAACACAAAAGGAGCACAACATTCATGAGCAAGAAAAGAAAAAGAAGAAAATGCGATGCGATGTACAGAAAGTACGGTGAGCATTCGCCCGGCGTATATTGCGGCGGCTGCTGTAATTGTCAAAAGCGAGAACGCGACGACGGGCGCTGGACATACAAGTGCCTTGCTTACGGCGTAACAGGGACATACGAAACAGACTGGAGCCCGATGTTCACGGCTTGCGGATTTTTCAATATGCCGTTCAATTCGCAGAAAGACGTGCCGATTATTAAGCGTGATGCAAAAAAGCAGCTTGAAAAAAACTGTAAAGCCATAGCACAAGCCAGCCGGAAAGCCGGAATCAGCACACAGGAAGCGTCCGCTGCTTTTATAAAGCTGTCGAACGCTCGCAAAGTAATCCGGAAAGAAAAAGAATGTCGCAAGCGCAGATCAGAGAGCAGCCATGAAAGCAAGAGTTGATCCGCTGACATGCAAGCAGAAGAAAGTGATCCACGACGAGATGGTGCGCGAGTACAAGAAGGTCGCTGCAGAGGAACGTGATGAAATGGCACGGAGGATCATCAAAACAATGATTTTCTGCCTCAATCAAGAGTTCGGATTCGGCGTCGGAAGATGCGCAAGAGCGTTCCGTGCTTTCACCGAACACATGGACACCTCGAAGGACGATGAAGTCTACTGGGAACACATCGACAGAGTTGTAATTGACCAGATGAAGCTCCCGTTCGAGCGAGATTACACCGATCGAGGCAAGGTCGCGTCTGAGCCAAGGGAGGCGGTGGAGGAATGAAACAATCCGAATATGATAATATCCAGTCAGCTTTATCTGAGTTGATTAAACCAGAAAGGATGTCACAAAAGTTTTTACATTCAAATTACGCTGATACTTACAAAAAAGCTGTTCTTGATTGTAAATCCAGACTACATAACTACTTTAAATTTCATAACGAGGAGGGCTGAAAGTGACTTGTAAGGATTGCTTAAATCAAGACAGTTGTTCAATAAAAAACAAGTGTTCTAAAAATGAAATTCCTATGGCAAGCAGTAAAAGTATGGAAAATTATTGTAATTTTTTCAAAGACCGCTACAGATTTGTGGAGCTGCCTAAAGCCCGTTGGCTCAGACACTCTCCAGACAAGATTATAATGCGGGAATTTCACAAGCAAGGAATAGGACGTGGTATGGACGAAAATAGTATTTTCTGGACGTGCTCTAATTGTGGCGGTTGGGGCAATCTCAACTTTAAATACTGCCCTTCTTGCGGCGCTAAAATTGAAGAAGCCGAACAGGCGTTGAAGGAGCGTGAAGAAAATGAAACCGACGATTGAAGCGGCTATAATTGAAGCTAACCGCGCGAAGAATCCCGACAAGCCCATGACGGACTACGACCACCGCGCTAAGTGCATGGACATTCTCATCGAGGCGGCGAGGTTTAGAATCCCGAGAAAGCCCGAAATTGAAAACCGATACTACGGCGTAGGGCGCTGCCCTACATGCCGCGCGGTATTTCGCGACCGCACAACAAATTACTGCAGCAACTGCGGACAAGCGATTGACTGGGGAGAAGGTAAGGCTGATGGTTAGCGAAAACAGTGAAATAACCGACAGAGTTGTCAATCTATTGGCATCCATTGAGGTAATACATTTGGATGACGTTAAAAACTCCCTGAATTATGTGCTGAATGACTTTGAGGTCAAGCACAAGGAAAACAGTCTTGCGATTGCTAATCCCGATTTGAAAGTCAAAGCGATTCAGAATTTTTTTATTGCGAAAAAAGTTGAGGGGTTGGCTGATTCATCACTGAGTTATTATTCACTTCAGCTGCGTCGGTTCTTTGAAGTAGTCACCAAAGACTTAATGGATATTACTACAAACGATATCCGCTATTATTTGGCAAAAAGGCAGATTGATTGTCCAAAGTTATCCAAAGTTACGCTGAATAATGAGCGTCGGGTTCTGAACACGTTCTTTGGCTGGTGTCAAGCGGAGGAATACGTTGTCAAAAATCCTATGTCGGCTATTGGTATGATAAAACAGCCAAAACGAATAAAGGCGGCGTTTTCCGAAATAGAGATGGAAAAGCTGCGTGATGCTTGTCGCAATCTGAGAGATAAGGCAATGATTGAAGTTCTGTATTCTACAGGCGTTCGGTGTCAGGAGCTTGTTAATATCAAAATAGAGGATATTGACGGCGACCAAATTTCTGTAATTGGAAAAGGGGACAAGGAACGAGTAGTTTACTTGAACGCAAAAGCTCAAGTGGCACTGAAACGGTATCTTGACTCTCGAAATGATGACAGCGATTATTTGTTTGTGAGTTTTACGACATCAAGTGCATTGACGAAAGGACGAGTAGAAAGTGCTGTCAGAGAACTAGGAGAAATTGCGGGTGTCAAAAATACACATCCGCACCGTTTTAGAAGGACGGCGGCAACTTTGGCGCTGAACCGTGGAATGCCAATTGAACAGGTTCAGCAAATGCTTGGGCATGAAAGCATCGGAACAACAACACTTTACGCAAGGAGCAGTGAGCAAAATGTCAAAGCGAGCCACAGAAAGTACGTTGTTTAAGGTCAATAACCTGTTGGAAATTTCGGATAGTTACCAAGCTCCTGAAAAAGTCATGGAGATTCTGAAAGACAAAGAGCGAAGAAAAGAATTGTTTTTTAAGTTTCTTAAGCTGTTTGATTATGATTTAAGCTATGAATGGTTTTATAAGTATTTTCAGGATGAACATGCCGATCGAAAAAATAACAAGCAGGACTTTACTCCGAGAAGCGTATCAAATCTTATGAGCGAGATTTTAGATACTCGTGCGAGCAAGGACGGATACTGCATTGTTGAAGAACCTGCCGCCGGAACGGGCAGTACAATTATTGCTCATTGGTATAAGACGATGCGGGAATGCCGCTTTATCTGGAATTATTCACCTGATGATTACCTTTACAAATTAACAGAATTGAGCGACAAAACAATTCCGTTTTTGCTTTTCAATTTGATGATTAGAGGAGTTAATGCTATTGTGATTCACGGTAATGCGTTGACCAAAGAAGCAAAAAATGTCTTTTGGATATTCAATGAAGCAAACAATCCCATGGGGTTTTCCGATTTGTTCATTTGTCCTCATTCAAAACGAATAGCGCAAATGTTTGATATCACTTTTGTGGGAGGTGAATCCGATGGATGATTTAGGTCAGCTGATTGATGAACACTGCGGCAATTGCGGGCAAGCGCTCGATTGGACATGAAAAAAGCCTCCGAGGATATTCCCGGAGGCGTAGCGCAAAACTAATTACAGACTGAATTTTTCAAGCGTGAGTTCAAGCTGATTGGGTTCCCATTCATCGGAAACGGCGAGCTGGACTTCTTCCATTAACAGCTCAAAGAGCCTTTCCGCTGCCGCGTGTTCAATTTCAATGTCCGAAAGCTTAAACGCCCATACTATATCGATTCCGCCGTGAGCATTATCGGAACTCTCCTTCCAATCGAACGAACCGTCGGTTGTGTAGAATTTTTCGTCCGGGAGGTAACTCCAATCTTCGGTTTCACGCGAAAAAGACTTGCAGATTTCGGCATATCTCTTAACGGTTTCGTTTCGGATAGAAAACGTGGGGGCGGTAGGAGCAGAGCGCCTTAAAATTTCGTTAACAACAAGCTTCTCAACATACTCGGGAGCTATGCGGGCGCCGCTCTCCCAGTTTTCGATAGTCCTTTTCGGAATATCAAGATATGCGGCTAAGGCGGCTTGCGACCAACCTGCTTGTGTTCTGGCTTCTTTAATAGTCATAATATCCTCCTTTAATCTACGAGAACAAGCTCGTTAATGCTGACATGTTTTCCGTTGTCAAGCCATACGCCGCCGTAGGTAACATAGGAGCTCGTGACTGTAAATATCTTTCTGCCGCCGATTTTCTTAACTCTTGCGCCTTTAACAAAAGAAGCTTCCTTTTCTTCCTGCTTCTTAGCATATTCGGCAGCAGCTTTTAGCAATTCTTCAGAAACGGCGGGTGTGTTCTCGATACAGCTTTTCGGAACCCATCTCTTGATAATGCCGTATTCGGTATTCCATTTCAGAAGCATAGCTTTTTCGGTTTCTCTTTCCACTGTGGGCTCTGTTCCGCTGATAGCGATTCTCTCTTGTGCGTCGAAATTTTTGATTAAAAACCAAGTCTTAACTGTCATGGTGGTGATCCCCTTTCTTTATCTTGATTATATTATACCACTCAATGGGTGGTATGTCAAGTGCTTTTTAAAACTTTTTTAAATAAATTTTAATTTTTTTGCAAACACCGGCGCCGCTCCGCCGTTGTAAAATAACATCATATACACAATTTCAAAAAAATTAATCCGTGCAAAATAAACGCCCCGGGACGGTGGGGCGAAGGAGGTAAAAAATGTACATAATGACACAGACAATCACAACACCCGTCACACACAAATTCAATTCATTTGAGGTGCTCAGGGATTCAGCACTCCCGCTGGGTACAAAGGCGACCATCACGCTCACCAACAACGACGTGATCACATTCGAACTCGCTCACAAAAGAGCATATGGGGTGACAAACATCTTTGTGAGCGCGGATTGCTACGGAGAGCACTGCATGAACAGCCGTCTCACCAATAAAGGCGGTTGGAACATGAGCGAGATGCGCCAGCACCTCCGCAAAAATATCCTGCCGCTGCTCCCCGAAGATCTAAAAAGACTGATTATCCCCCGCACCATTCTTCAGAAGCTCAACGGCGAGATCGTAGAGCCGAAAAATGGCCCCGACCTGATCTGGCTTCCTTCATTTACGGAAATGGCTGGATTAGATATGGATGGAAAAAACAAGCGCCGATGCGAGGTCGATGTAAACGACGTACACTTTGACCTCTACGGCACCGAAAAGAGCCGCGTCAAGGAGCTGGATCCCCATGGTACATGGTGGTATTGGCTCCGCTCGGCTACGGCATCGAATACTTCTCTTTTCGAGTTCGTGGGCAACAATGGCGGCGCGTACAATCGCAACGCCAACAACTCGAACGGAGTCTGCTTCGGCTTCTGCATTTAATCAGCAATCAAAGAATCCTGCCCGCCTGTGTGCGGGCAGGCAAAAACAACACAATAAAGGAGAATCACAATGGACAACAACAAAAACATCGAGCGGTTCCGCTCAATCATGGCGACCGTAAAAAGACCCGGCGTCGAAAATCTGATGACGTTCATCGAAAATAAGAGCGATTTTTACACCGCTCCCGCTTCAACAAGGTTTCATTTGAGTTGCGACGGAGGACTGCTCCAGCACAGCCTCAACGTCTATGATGCGCTTATGATGCTCAAAGGATCGGAGCCGTACAAGACCGCGCTCGCCAAACACGATGACGCTTCCATCGCCGTCGCCGCCCTTCTGCACGACATATGCAAGACGAAGTATTACAAGAAAACCACCCGCAACGTCAAAGACGAGGAGACCGGGAAATGGAATAAAGTGCCCTTCTACCAAATCGACGATCAAATCCCATATGGGCATGGCGAAAAATCCGTGATGATGGTTGAAAGCTATATGAGGCTGACGAACGCTGAGCGATACGCGATCCGCTGGCATATGGGAGGCTTCGAGCCGAAAGAGCTCCACGCGACCATTAACATCGCTTTCAGCAAATACCCGCTCGCGCTCGCGCTGCACATTGCCGATCTGACAGCGTCGGATTTGATGGAGGACACCGTCGACAACAAAATAAAGCCGCCGAAATCATCGGAATTCGAGCATGTGGGTTAAATGGCTTGAAGAATGCCGAACACTTACGGAGCTGCAGACCAGACTCGGTCTCAGCTCCAAGAGCGCGGCGCTCAAATGGGCTGAAAAGCACGTCCCGCTCGAAACAGAGTTCCAAGACAGGATCATCAAGTACCTGAACAAAACATTCCCCGATGCGGAGGTTTGGAAGCAGGCGAACGGAGTATATTCTTCATTGAACGGTCTGCCAGACGTAGCAATGCTATATCGCGGGCAATACTATGCGTTCGAGGTAAAGCGACCGTTCGTCGGCAAGGTAACAGCGATTCAGAGAATCACCATCCGCAGACTCAAGAAGGCAGGCGGCAAGGTGTACGTCGTGATCTATGTATCAGACGTTGAAAAGATAATTAGAGCTTTGAATTTGATTTGAAGCCGACAGAGGACAGAACGCCATGAGCAAAAAAGAGCTGCTAAAGCAGTATCTCAACCGATATAACAAAGCAAAAAACAGAATCAAAGAGCTTGAGGCATTGCAAAAACAGCTCCGCAGAGACGCAGGATGTCCCAAGAGCCCCAGCGACAGCACGTCGCCAAAAGTTCAGAGTAACAGCATTAGCGGAGGAGCCGCCGAGTTTGCCCTCAGAATCGTCGAAATTGATGAACGAATAGCAAGACAAAAGGTGCAGCTTTCGACGCTACTGAGCGAAATTCTTGACGTTTTTGATTACCTCCCGCTTGAGTCAGATGAACGCGCCGTCCTCGAATTGAGATACATTCAGGATAAGCGCGAAAAATTCATTTGCAAGACGCGCTATATTTCGCGCAGTAAATACTATGCGCTATGCGACAGCGCAATCAAAAAGCTGTTGAAATATCAGCGGATCAATAACATTTTGAAGAAGTACAGCGAGGAGCTGAAACGATTTGAAACCGAATAATGTAATCGCCAACCTCAACCGTCAGGTGCGATACACCGGGCACGATCGCCCGGAGCTGAAAGGAAAGACGTTCAAATTCACAGGCGCGACGATCAGATGGCGAGAGGATCGCCGAGGCGCACAAGGGGCGACGTTCTACCAAGCAGAGCTTCAGGAAGCGAAAAGCCGGTCTATAGTTATCGCAAATCTAAATGATATAGAAATATTCGAGGAGTGACCAAGCGCGTCGCTCCTCGTTTTTTGCGCTGTTTTTCCGAAAACAGTAAAAGTGGTTAGGAGTGGTAAGGTTAGTGGTAAGGCGAATTATTCCGATAGATAAGCCGTTTTTTGATGTTCCTTACCACTATTTTTATTATTACCCTAATAAATATAAATATATACGCTCCCGTTTACATTTGCACCCCGCAATGTAAAACAACGCTTAAACATGACGGTATATTTTCGGGCGAGTGGTAAGGTGGTGTCAACATACCCGAAAACCGCATAGCAATCGGAATATTCCACATTACCACTCGCATATGTGGAAAGTGGTAAGGTTAAGCAAAAGCCGCCAAAATTTGGACTAAATTGGACTTGAAAAGACAAAGCAAGTGAGTTAAACTGTAAATGTATTAGAGCGAATAAAACCCGCCCGTTTTTCTATCCCCCTTTAAATACCGCGTCCCTCAAGCCCACCGCCTGCAGGGGCGCATTGTTTTGTGATAAAAGAATAACAAGCGCTTAAGAAAGCAGCTGCAAATCAAGCCGCTACCACAGCATTACAATATAAGCAGGCACCGGCGGCACCGGCACACGCCAGCAGCTCATTTTTTATTTCAGAGAATAAAAAGCATTTGAAATCACCATCGTTCGATTCAGATCAAATCAATTCATTTCAAAACAAGAACAGTTCAGCCAAGAACAAACGACGAACGAGAAAACAGGCGGGACTTACTCACCCCTTCGGCGGCAAACCGTCGCCGCGTAAGGTACTACCGAGCGGGAGGGCTCGGAACGGGGCGAGGAAGGCTCGGCGATTTTGCGTATAAAATGCGAAAAAAAATTTGTATTTCGTTACGCACCACACCCACAGCCAGCACCGCAGGGCACGCGGAAAGCCATACCCACCTCCTGTTGTTGTCCGATTTTTTCATTGATTATCCTTTCTAAATTACCATCCATTGAATCCGCGTGCCCATTGATTCATATAAAAGACAGCAGCCGGAGGTTACACCATGAAAGACGAAAACCTCGAAATCAACATAGATTTGAATTCAATATTCGGAAATAGCACAGACCACGAGAGTACTGCGCAGGAGGAACCGCAAGAGAAACCGAAAGCACAGCGTGCCCGCTGCCATACCGAGCGCGGTCAAAAGATGTTTGAAAAAAGAAGATTTTTCTCCGAAAAAGCCCTGCTGGATACCACCGAATGGCATTACCGGCAAGGCGATTTTTATTGTTTCATTTCAGGCGGCGACATTGACAGCCTCACATTCCTAAAGCACGTCGTCCGACAGCAGCCACTCAAATATTGCTTGCTTTCAACGTGGTGCTTCGGTGTAGAAGATGCGCGGGAGATTGGAACATGGATCGAGAAGAAAATAATTGAACGCATAGATTTTTATGTCGGCGAGATCGCAAAAGCCAGCTATGCAGAATGCACACGTGACCTCACAGAGATTTCAGGCAAGACCGGCGGCAGATGCGGAGTTTTCCGCAACCACTCAAAAGTGATACTTTGCTATGGTGAGCGGTTCGATTGCGCGATCCTATCATCGGCAAACATCAACACGAATCCTCGCACCGAGAACACCGTCGTGATTTGCAATACGTCGGTCGCAGATTTTTACAAAGCCTATTTCGACGATATAAAACCGTTCAACGGCTCCCCTGATGGTTGGAAGCCGTGGCAGCCGAACGAAGGAGAGCAACACCATGCAGATTGAGAAAGTTTCTATTTCAGAATTAAACCCTGCACAATACAATCCGCGTGTCAGGCTGAAGCCGGGCGATGCAGAATATGAAAAGCTAAAGCGATCCATTCAAACATTCGGATACATCGACCCGATAATCATAAACGCAGACGGAACGATCATCGGCGGTCACCAGCGCTATTATGTACTGCTGGATTTAGGATACACGGAGATCGACGTCGTAAAGCTCGACCTTGATGAAAACGAGGAGCGAGCGCTCAACGTCGCATTAAACAAAATCTCCGGCGAATGGGATGAAGAAAAGCTCAAGGATTTGCTCAAGGGCTTGCGGCTCGACAATTACGATTTTACCGTAACAGGATTCGAGCAGAATGAGCTTGATGCCCTAATCGCAAACTTGGAGATTCCCGAAACCGTAGAGGATGACGATTTTGATGTGGAAGAAGAATACGCCAGCGTCGATGTTCCAAAAACGAAGCGCGGCGACGTTTACGCCCTCGGCGATCACCGTCTGATGTGCGGCGATTCGCTAAACCTGAGCAACGTCGCGGAGCTGATGGACGGCAACCGCGCCGATTTGGTGATCACCGATCCGCCATATAACGTTGATTACGGCGAGAAGGTCAAATTCCTGCACGAAGCGACCGGGCAACGGCTCCAGCCGAACATCAAGAATGACAGAATGGGAGATTCAGAGTTTTACAATTTCCTTTTCGGCGCGTTCAGCGTAATGGAAGATATAATGCGACCGGGCGCAGCGGTTTACATATTCCACGCCGACACGGAAGGAATCAACTTCCGCTCCGCTATGGTTGATGCGGGAATAAAGCTCGCGCAGGTTTTGATTTGGGAGAAAAACACCTTCGTCCTCGGTCGTCAGGACTACCAATGGCAGCACGAGCCGATTCTGTACGGCTGGAAAGAAGGAGCAGCTCACTATTTCATTAACGACCGCACACAAAGCACCGTCATCATTGAGGATGAGGTCGATTACAAGAAGATGAGCAAGCAGGAGCTCCTCGCGCTGGTCGATGAATTATACCGCGACCTCAAGGACAAAACAACCGTTTTATATGAGAAGAAGCCCATGCGGTCGGATTGCCATCCAACGATGAAGCCCGTCGCGCTCGTCGGCAAACTGATGAAGAATTCAAGCCGCGCCGGAGAAAACGTCGTTGATCTTTTCGGCGGCTCCGGCTCCACACTGATGGCAGCTGAGCAGCTGAAGCGCCGAGCATTCCTCATGGAGCTTGATGAAAAATTTTGCGACGTGATCATTCACCGCTGGGAAGAATACACAGGAGAAAAAGCCATTAAAATAGCATGACAACAAATGACAACGAAATCACAATAAACGACGAAATGCTCGTTCGGGGGGGGGGGGTGGTGTTACCAATGTCACCAGATGGCAAACTTTCAACCGAGCAAAGCGCGTATTATAAAGTTGACATAATCGCAAGCCTTTTCAATGTAAGCGTTCGCAGGATACAGCAGCTCACACAAGACGGAATCCTGCCGACAGTTGAAACAGCAGGCGGTCGTCGCTATGATTTGGTGCCGACGATTCAACGCTATGTAAAATATTTATCCGAAAAAGCATATGGAAAGAGTCACAGCGAAGCAGAAAACGAATTGAAGCGCCAGAAGCTCGAAAAGGAGATCGAGCTCAAGGAAATGCAAAGAGAATACAAGGAAATCCAAAACGCGATCGCGTCGGGGAAGTATATCGGCATTGAACAGGTCGAGAACGATTACCGGCGCTTTTTTACGGTCGTAAAGAAATTCTTGCTCGGCATTCCCGCAAAGCTGTCCACAAGGCTCACAAGCGTTTGTGACGATCCCGTCGAATTACGTGCTGTCGAATCCGAGCTGAATCAAGACATTATAACACTGCTAAACAACTTCGTTGTCGCAGGAAACAGCGAGCAAATCGAGGAGGTCGGGGCAGTTGGCAAAAAGGCGGCCAACTCTAAAAACAAGAAAGTTCGTTGCACCTGATTATATAATCAGGGCAATGAGCGCCCTCGTTCCTCCCGAAAACATCACAGTTTCCGAATGGGCTGAAAAGTACAGACAGCTCGACGCAAAGACGACAGCCAGACCGGGGCCGTGGCGAAATTCATCAACGCCATATCTAAAAGGCTTGATGGATGAGTTCAACAACTACGAAACAGAGGAAATCGTTTTTGTGAAACCGACACAGGTCGGCGGCACCGAAGCAATCCTCAATATGATTGGATTCGTGATCGACGAAGATCCATCACCGGCGATGGTCGTTTATCCTACCGACGAATTAGCAAAATCCATTTCCAAAAACAGAATCGAGCCCATGCTCCTCAACAGCCCCACGCTGAAAAAGAGGTATCACGAAAACGATTCAAGCGTTTTGGAAATGCAGTTTGATGATATGTATTTGAGCCTTGTTGGTTCCAATTCACCGTCAGGGCTTGCAAGTAAGCCGATCAAATATCTATTCCTCGACGAAACCGATAAATATCCCGGAGCGTCAAAGAAGGAAGCGGATCCCGTCAGCCTCGCAAAAGAAAGAACAAAGACATTCCACAACAAAAAAATCGTGCTGGCTTCAACGCCAACACTGAAGAACAATCACATCTGGGAAGCCAAGGAAAACGCAGACATTGAAAAGCACTACTTGATGCCTTGCCCGCATTGCGGACGCAAGATCGAATTCAAGTTTTCAAACCTTCGCTTCCCGGATGACGAATCCATGTCATATGCAGACCGCGCAGAACGCGCCCGATACGTTTGTCAGGAATGCGGCTCGATCATAACAGATTCGCAGAAGTACATCATGCTCCAGCAGGGAACGTGGGAAATCGTCGAGCGCAAAACGCAATTTGCCCGCAAGGTCGTTTTTTGGATAAATACCTTATACAGCCCGTTCGTCCGATTCGCGGAAGTGGCAAAAGAGTTTTTGATGTCAAAAGACGATTCCGAGGCATTTCAGAATTTCGTCAATTCATGGCTCGCGGAGCCGTGGGAGGATACGAAACTAAAGACAAGCGCCGACCTCGTAATGGATCGGCAAACCAACGTCCCGGAGTTCGTTGTTCCTGATTGGGCGAAAATACTGACCGGCGGCGTGGACGTTCAGGAAAACTGCCTCTATGTATCCATCCGCGCATTCGGAAACCACATCACGTCACAAAACATATTTCATCAACAGGTTTTCAGTTTCCGCGACGTCGAGCGAATAATGAACACGCCATATTGCAACGCAAACGGCGATCAATTCATCGTCGCTCTTTGCTTGATCGATTCAGGATACGACGCAGATTCAACTTATGATTTTTGCGCCGACAATTCGGAATGGGCGGTTCCCGTTAAAGGCGCGAGCAACCCGATGATCAATCACTATAAGATTTCAAAGGTAAACAAGACAGATTCCAAGGCTTACGGAATGCAGCTCGTTATCGTTGACACAGGAAAATACAAGGACATGATCGCGGGCAGGATGCGCAAGAAGAACGGCGTCGGATCGTGGATGGTGCATAAAGACTGTGATCGAGAATACGCCGAACAGGTAACGGCAGAGCACAAGATCAATGTAAAGACCAACAACGGAAAGGTCAGGCAGGAATGGCACCTGAAAACATCTCACGCCGATAACCACTATTTAGATTGTGAGGTGTACTGCCTTGCCGCCGCAGATATAATGGGAATCCGCACAGCGCACCTCAACGATGAAGTGGAGCCGGAGCCGCCAAAGAAAGCAGAGACAGCTCCGCAGGAAGAAACATGGATACAGAAGAACGAAAGCTGGTTATAAAATGGATAACATGACAAAAAAACAGCTATATGACGAAGTCGAAAAAGCGATAACCGCAATTCTTGTCGGCGGTCAATCATACAAGATCGGCTCGCGTTCGTTGACAAGAGCAAACATCACAGAATTAAGAAAACTGAGAGCCGAGCTCGCCGCTGAAATCGCAATCGAAGGCAGAAATTCATTGCTTGACGGCGCGTCGGTTGCATTTTTTGATGGGAGGTAATAAAGTGAGCGTTTCAGAAAGGATTGACAATCTGATCGCCGTTTTTTCTCCGTTAAAGGCAGCGCAGCGCGTCGCATACCGGCAGGCGCTCGAAGAATTGCGCGGCAATTACGACGTCGGCGATTTCAGCCGCCTAAACTCTCACTGGAGAGCAGCGAGCGGATCGGGAGAGTTCCTCGACCGCGACAACCGCGACATCGTAAGAGCCAGAGCGCGAGACCTCGAACGCAACAGCGATATGATGAACAGCCTTATATCCGCATGGGTGCGCAACATCATCGGAGGAGGAAGAAAGCTCCAAGTTCAAATCGAGAACGAGGAGCTCGGAAAGCAAATCGAAAAGCTGTGGGCAAAATGGTGCAAAGCGAGAAATTGCGACGTAACCGGCACGCAGAGCTTCAACCAGATATTGAGAACAGCTGTCAAGCGAAAGAAGATTGACGGCGGCGTTCTGTTTTTGAAGCGGTACACATCATATGGCGTCCTCCCTTTTCAGTTGCAAATGCTTGAGGTTGACGAGCTCGACACAAATCAATACAAACCGCACACTAAAGGGAATAAGGTCATCGGAGGCATCGAGCTGACTCCCGAAAATCGCCCCGTCGGATATTTTATCCGAAAATACGCGCTCGACGGTATGGAGCTTCTTCACGATGCGCAATACGTCGACGCGAACGATGTGATTTTTTACTATTCAAAAAACCGCTTTTCACAGTGCCGCGAAATGCCGGAGATGACTCCCGTCATGAAGCGGATCCGCGATGCAAATGAATTCGTCAACGCGGTATCCGTCAAGGAGAGAATCAACGCCTGTCTCGCGGTTTTCATAAAACGGCAGCTTCCCACAAGCGGCATCGGTCGTGCCGGTACAGCGAGCGACGGCAGCAAATACAGCTACAACGGAAAAATGCTCACGCCCGGCATGATCAACGAGCTGAACGCGGGAGACGAAGTGCAAGTGGTAAACCCGACAGGGCAAGCCGCCGACGCTTCCACGTTTATCAAAGTTCACCAGCGCATGATCGCGGCGGGCAACGGTCTATCATACGAAGCGACCTCCCGCGACATGAGTCAATCGAATTACAGCTCGGCACGTCAGGGCATCATCGAGGATGGCGAGACGTTCGCCGATGACAGGGAAGCCATCGAAAGCGTGATGGATGAGATATACGAAACGTTCATCATTTCCGCTGTATTATCAGGTCAAATCAGTATCCCCGATTTTTGGGGGAATAAAGAATCATATTTTGAACATGCGTGGGTAAAAACACCAAAGCCGTGGATTGATCCCGCGAAAGAGGCAACAGCAAACAAAATCGCCCTTGATACAGGTCAAAAAACCTTCAAGGATATCGCCGCCGAAGCCGGTAAGGATTGGCGGCAAGCCATCAACGACATGGCTGATGTACAAGAATACGCCGCGCAAAAGGGCGTGAGGATTGGAGGTGAAATCAATGCCGTTCAGCAACAGGAAGAAAGCGCCGCCGACAGCGGAAACAATAACAACACATCAACGTGACAAGCCCCAGCACCTCACGCGGGAAATTGCGCTTGATTTCAAGAATGCTGAAATCGACGAAAACAGCCGAAGAATCAAATTGAGCTTTAGTTCAGAGGAGCCGTATGAGCGATGGTTCGGCGCGGAGATCCTCGATCACAAAGAGGAATCCGTCAGTATAGAGAGGCTACGTCAAATCGGTTGCGTCCTATTCAACCATAACAGAGATGTCGTCGTCGGAAAAATCGTCTCTGTTTCAATCGTGAATAATCGCGGTGAGGCAGAAATCGAATTTGATGACGACGAAGTATCAGACAGGATTTATCAGAAGGTCAAAAACAAGACGCTCAAGGGCGTTTCTGTGGGGTATATCGTCAACCGCTATGAAACGGTCAAAGAAGGCAAGAAGTCGACAGACGGTCGCTTCACAGGGCCATGCCATATAGCGACAAGCTGGGAGCCCTACGAGATATCAATCGTTTCAGTACCCGCAGACCCGACCGTCGGCGTCGGGCGTGAATTAGAAGCCGCACAGCAGCGGCAAGCAACAGCAGAGCTCGAAATTTACAGAGCGCAGCTGAAAATCAATCAAAATCTTTTGTATGGAGGTTTATGCAAATGAAAAAGCTCTTAAAGCTGCTCGCCAGACAGCAAGCTATCATCGATGCGGCAAACGCAGAGAGCAGAGGCTTGACTGATTCGGAAAGAGCAGAATTCAATTCCATTCAGGAGCAGATCAGAGCGCTGCAGGATAACGGCCCCGCAGAGGGCAGCAATCCCGCACCGGCTTCTGCTCCTTCTACTACTCCCCAGCCTGCGCATGAAGGCGAAGGTCAGAGCAGAGAGATGACTCCCGAACAGATCGTTCAGCAGGAACGCGAAAGAGTCACAACGATCACATCTATGTGCCGTGATCTCAATATTCCGCAGGAACGTGCAGACGAAATGATCAACAACGGCGTAACACTCGATGCGGCGAGAGAGACCATCATCGAGGAGATGAGAAGCGCACATGCTCCCGTCGCAAGATCAGGCGGCTCTGTTCAGCTCCCCGATGGCAGCGTTCAGATCATCGAAACCGAGAATCAGCGTTTCGTAAAAGCCGCTGTTGACGGCATTCTTCTCAAGGCACAGACCATCAAAGAGGAAAACGCCGCAGAAGGTGCTCGCAACTTCGCAGCGCTTTCCCTTAAGGAGCTTGCAGTCGAGGCACTCCGCAAAGAGGGCGCGAACGTCAACATGAAATCCGCTGACGATATCTTCTCGATGGTTCTGAGAAGCGCGTTCAATCCGTCCGCGATGTTCCCCACGATCATGGATCAGGCGATTCAGAAGGCATACGTCGAAGGTCACAAGACCGCAAACGTCACCTTTGATATTTTCACCAAGAAGGGAACACTCACCGATTTCAAAAAGCATGATAACAACTATCTGAGCGGCCCCGCCGGAGAGTTCCTCGAAGTACCCGAAAACGGAGAGCTCAAGGCTGACACCATCTCGGACAAGAAGCGTCCGCAGCGTCAGCTCAAGACCTACGGTCGTCAGTTCACCATGACCCGTCAGGCGTTCATCAACGATGATATCGGATTCGTTTCGAGAATCCCCGCCAAGTACGCCAAGAGCGCACGCAAGACAATCAACAAGCAGGTATTCAAAATCCTGATCGACAACCCGAAGATTTACGATGGAAAGAATCTTTTCCACGCAAACCACGGCAACCTCGTGACAAACGGCAGCGGCATCACGGCAGATTCGCTCAAAGCGATGATCCTCGCTATGAATGCCCAGCTTGATGAATTCGAAGATGCGGCGATCATTCGCCCCGCATACCTCGTGGTTCCTTGCGGCTACGTGTTCGACATGTACACCATTCTCAATTCGCCTACCATCAACACCTCCGGCAATACGCAGGCGGTCAACCCGCTGTTCCAATATAAGGACAAACTCCAGATCGTGGAGGATCCCACCATCAATGCGCTTTGCGGCGGCTTCGGCAATGTAATGCCTTGGTGGTTAATCGGCGACAAGGATGACACAGATTTCATCGAGGTCGATTATCTCAACGGTCAGGAAGTACCCACACTTCGCAGAACAGAGCCCGCAGGCACACTCGGCTTTGTTTGGGATGTGTTCCTCGATTGGGGCATCAGCGTCATGGATTATCGCGGCGCTGTAAAGAATCCCGGCATTACCATCAACAGCACACTTTGATAAAGGAGGGAACGCAAGATGAAAGCTACATACTGGCAGCCCGGCAATAAGATCGATTATATCAATACGACCGAGGCAAAGATCGAAGCAAACACCGTTTTATCGCTCGGCACGAGAGTCGGCATCGTCGGCACAGACATCGAGCCCGGTGCGCTCGGCTCGGTAATCACCGAGGGCGTGTTCATCCTCGAAAAGAAAAGCGCCGCAACAGAAATCGCGCTCGGCGCGGCGGTTTATTTCGACGGCGAGGGGATCGTGGCGGCAGCAGGCGAAAACACCGTGCCCGTTGGCTGGGCAATCAAACCGTCAGCGGCGAACGATCCTGACGTTTACGTCAAGCTCGACACCGTGCCTGACGGCGTAGGTGCAACCAGCGGAGACATCACCACGGCGCTCGCAAATTACTATACTAAAGCCGAAGTGAATGCGCTCATCCCCGCTGACGATAACAACGGCACACCTTAATGAGCGCGTTCAAAGACCAAATCGGGAAGGACATTACAAGCGTTTTTCTAAACAAGGATGAATTCGCTGAGATCCACACCATCGACAACAAGCCGATGACCGTTCAGGTGGATGAAAGTGAAGCGTTGGAAAGGCAAATGCGCGAGATCAAGCCAAACGCAGAAGGAGTTTACGCAAAGCAGAAACTCATTTATGTTTCGGAGGAAGAATTCGGAGATTTGCCATACATAGGTCGAATGCTAAAATTTGACGGAAAAATGTACCGCGTAGTGGATGCCGTGTCAGAAGCAGGCATCCACTCGATCACATTGGAGGCGAACAGAGCGTGAGCGCAATCATTCAGCTTGATACAAGCGCGGTTTCGGAAGTTAAAAGAGGCTTGGGAGAGCTTCAGGCAAAAACCCCGCAAGTCTTGAAAAACGCCGTTAATTCGACGGCAAAAAAAATGAGATTGCGCATGATCGAGCAAGCGCAGAAATCATATACAGTGAAGAAAGCACGCTTCAACAAAGCAACCACCATCAAAAACGCAACTGTCAGAACACTCACAGCAACGATTACTGCAAGCGGATCGCCGATGGAGTTAAAGGATTTTAAGACAAGCCCCGCGACACCGCCATCAAAGCAAAAGCGAGGAAGCAGAACACGCGCAAGAGTTTACAGTTCAAGCCAGCTAAAACCGCTGGAGAAAAACGGAATCAAAGCATTTGTTACCAGATTCAAAAACGGTCACGTTTCCGTCGCGCAGCGGCGAACGAAAAAGCGCCTGCCAATCAAGGTGCTTTTCTCTACGTCAATCCCACACATGATCGGAAACGAGGAAAAGGTGTTGGAGATAATTCTCCCCGATATTCAACAAGTATATGGCGAAGAAGTATCCGCGCAAATGGAAAAGGTGATCAATAAGGCAAGGAGGGCAACATGACATTAGGAACATTCATCAGCGATATGTGCGAGGAAATCACGCTTTTGTTTTCAGAATGGAAGTTCAAAAACGAAAACGGCGATTACGCAAATATCTCAGTTTTTGAACAAGCCCTTCCGATTCCGTCCGGCGAAAGCGAGCCTGAGCCTTTTCCATATATCGTCGTGAGAGCAGAGGACGGAGGAACGACAACACCAAACTCTCCCGAAACGGTTAGAGTGAGATTCACGATCGGAATATACGATGATGAGCCGAACAATCGCGGGCACATCGATGTGTTTAATGTAATTGACAGAATCCGTCAGCGCTTCGAGAGAAATCAGCTCCTCCGAAAGCAATACATGCGCCTTCAATCCGATCAATACCCAATGCGATGGGCGGTGCCCGACGATGATACCTTCCCTTACTTTTTCGGAGCGCTCGAAATGTTTTTTGCAATACCGAAAATCGAAACGGAGGACAAACTCACATGAAAAAGAAAACAGTAGAAGCGCAGGCGGCTCCTCTCGCGTATGTCGGCCCCACAATTCCCGGTGTGGCGACAAGAGGTGAGGTTTATACGAATGGCCTGCCAAATGCGTTAGCAGCAGCTGCAGAGCAGGATCCGCTGCTTAACAAATTAATTGTAGAATTAACCGAGATGCCAAACGCGCAAAGAGATATCATTCTCAGGCGCGGCGTTTATTACGCGGCATATAAATCGGTACATAAAGGAGGAAATTAAATGCCTTATCAGCATGGTATTACCATTAGCGAGGTCAACGGAAGTGACACAGAGGCGCTGCAGTCAACTGCAGGGATTCATGTTATTGTCGGCAAAGCGCCTGTAAACCTCGCGGCTAATCCATACGCAGTGACCAATGTTCCCATGCTCGTTCGTTCATTTGACGAGGCACAGAGCTTATTCGGCTACTCAGAGGATTACTCAAATTACAATCTATGTGAAGCGATGTTTGCTTATTTCAAACTCTTACACGTCGCACCGGTTGTTTTTATCAATGTGCTTAATCCGACAACGCATAAGCAAGAGGTAACGGAAACCGTTACCGTCGCAAACTCGCAGGCGACGCTTTCCGCAAGCGGAATTTTGCTCGACACCATCACAGCCGTCAGCGGAGAAAATGATCTTGTGATCGGCACAGACTACATCGCCGCGTTTAACAGCGACGGCAAGGTCGTGCTTTCAGCTTTGTCAAACAAGGTCGGTGCAACGATCTCCGTGACCGCGCAAAAAATCAATCCCGAAGCCGTAACAGATGCAGACATTGTCGGAGGCTTCAACGCCACAACCGGCGTGATGACAGGCATCGAGCTCGTGCGCTCTGTTTATCCTAAGTTCGGAAGATTCGCGTCAGTTTTAATCGCGCCGGGCATCACATCGGCAGTTGTCGCTGCAGCGCTTCAGGCCAAAACAATAGATGTGAACGGAACATTCTCAGCAGAAACAATAATTGATATCGCGGAAAACACAACAGTTCCCGCTAACATTAAATCGGCAAAGGACGCTGCCGCAATCATTTCCCAGCATGCAATTGCTGTATGGCCGAAGGCTAAAGTAGGTCAAAGAGCAATAAGCATGTCGGCGATATTGGGAGCGGTACTCGCTTATTACGACACAGAAAATGATGACGTTCCGTGCCTGACGCCATCAAATAAGCCTATCGGCATTTCAGGCCTCTGCAATGCAAGTGGAGCAGATATTTATATTGATCAGGCAACCGCAAACGCGCTTAATGGTTTCGGTATAGTAACAGCCATCAACCTTAACGGATGGCGCACATGGGGAAATAACACAGCCGCTTATCCGGATACTACAGAGCTGAAAAGCCGTTGGATAGGGTGCCGCCGATTTTTCAGCTGGGTGGAAAACAGATTCATCGTTCGGTATATGTCAAAAATTGATAGTATTGCCAATTACAGGTTAATCGAATCTATTATCGAAGATGAGAACCAGTTCCTCAGCGCACTCGTTTCTGCAGGAAAATGCGCAGGTGCGCGAGTTGAGTTTATCAGTAGCGAAAACCCCATCGAACAGCTCGAAAGCGGCAAGATCGTGTTCCATCAGTATATGGCTCCGTATCCGCCAGCGGAAACTATCGAGGGCATATTCGAGTATGATGCAACTATTCTCGAAAACGCAATGATCAACATCGGAGGTGAAAACGCATGATTCTTCCCGAGGTAATAAACAATTTCAACGTTTATAAATACAACAGTGATAAGCTTATTGGCGTTTCCGGAGAAGTATCGCTCGCGGAAATCAGCGCAGTAACAGCCACCATAACAGGTGCAGGTCTCTTGGGAGAGATGAACTTGCCTGTTGTCGGTCAGATCGGATCGATTGAGCAGGTTCTTCCTTTTAACGTTCTAAACGGCGATGTATTTAAAGAATTCAAGCTGAACAAATCGGTTAGCATAGTTTTGCGCGGCGACGTTCAATCAACGGATACGTCAACAGGAGAATTCAAGCATAGCGGAATGAAAATCTCATGGCGCGGTTACGTCAAGAAAATCACACCGGGTAAGGTGAAAGCGGCAGATTCAATGGGCGCTTCCGTGACGCTGGAGCTTGTCTATATCCATATCAGTTTTGACGGCAAAACAGCAATCAAAATTGACAAGATGAACAGCGTTTATCAGATCGGCAATGAAGATCTGCTGGCCGAAATCAAAAAGAATTGTTAAATAAAAGGGCGGTTATCCGCCCTTTTAATTTTGAAAGGAGAAAATATAATGTCCGACAACAATATAGTTAATATTTCAGAAGAAGCAGAAAAAGAAGAAATCAAACGCGAAGAAGCAGAAGAAGGGACAGAAGAAGCCAAGCGCGTGATAACGCTCAGAAAGCCTGTTGATTTTGAAGGAAAAACCTATACAGAAATTGACTTATCCGGACTCGATCAACTGACCGGAAAAGATATTCGCGATCTTGATCGTCTCTTTAGAATAAAAGGCGGTAAAATTACCGGCAACGTCAAAGAATTTGACTCAACGTACTTGCAATTGGTCGCTTCAAGGGCTACAAAACTCCCGCTGGAGTTTTTCGATAAAATTGGAATCAAGGATGCAACACGGCTTGAAATCACAATCCGAAATTTTTTGCTCATGTAGGACTTGACGGAGCCGGGGAATTCAAGTCTATATTAAGAGTTTCAATCAGTCTTTCGATGCGGCTATTTACCGGTATTGATTATTTTTTAAACTTGCCTATCGGAGATCTGATTGAACTTATGGATGAGGTAGTTGATTTATGCCAAAATCTCAAGAAATCCAAGTAAAAATCACAGGACGCGTCGATTCGTCCTATAACAAATCAGTTTCAGCTGCGTCACAGAAAATGAACGAGTTGACGAAAGGGTCAAAGAATATTTCCTATGGATTCGCGGACGCAGAAAAGAGCAGCCGGAGCTTCGGGAAAAGTTCAATGGAAGGGATATCAAATCTTGATGCTGCGCTCGCTGCGGCTGGTGTAACATCTCTTCTCAATGAAACCGCGCAGGCATTCGTGGAATGCGCAGAGGCGGCGGCCAAGTACGAAACTTCGCTTGCAAAGATCTCCACAATTGCAGATCCGGCGCAAGCGTCAATGGATATTATTAAAGACGATATCACAGCGCTTTCGCAAGAAACAGGACAATCTGTCACCGAACTTTCAGAGTCGGTCTATCAAGCGATTTCCGCAAGTGTTGATACAGCGGATGCAGTCGGTTTCGTGAGTGATGCAAACAAGTTGGCTATTGGTGGATTTACAGATACAACAACTGCAGTTGATGTATTAACGACAGCAATTAATGCTTATGGCTTAGAAACCGGTGCCGCAGCAGAAATCTCCGACATGTTGATCACAACCCAAAAGCTCGGCAAAACAACTGTCGGGGAGCTCGGCTCTACGCTTGGCAACGTCATTCCAACAGCGGCCGCGTATAAGGTTAATATGCAGAATATTTCTGCCGCTATGGTGTCGATGACCAAGCAAGGCATTAACACCGCAACCGCAGGAACATCAATTCGAGCAATGCTGTCAGAGCTGGCGAAAGACGGAAGCACAGTCTCGACAGTTCTGAAAGATGAAACAGGCAAATCGTTCTCGCGTTTAATGGAGGACGGAAAAACACTCGGAGATGTCCTGCAGATACTTGGAGACTCCGTCGACGGCGATTCAACTGCGTTTGCAAATCTTTTCAGCAATGTACGAGCAAAACAAGGAGCGCTTGCTATATTTAATTCCGGAGCTCAGGAATTTAACGGAACCGTTGATCAGATGGCAAACAGCATAGGAGCAACTGATGAAGCCTATGGCAAAATGGAAAACACTGCCGAACACGCGCAGAAGGTTTTCACAAACTCGGCCGAAAACCTCAAAATTGCTATCGGCGAACAGTTATCTCCAATGTTTACGAAACTATACGATGTCGGTTCAGACATTATGAAAGGAATAACGGAGTTCGTCGAGGAAAACCCGGAAGTCGTTTCCGCAGTTACCGCAGTCGCGGTTGGTGTAGGTGTATTCGCTGCGGCGCTTGTAGGCTACACTGTAGCAGCGAAAGCTGCCGAAGTAGCAACAAACATGTTTACAGCTGCTATGGACGCAAACCCTATTTTTGCAGTTATGTCTGCGGTGATTGCAGTAACAGCTGCTGTTGTTGCGTTTGCAGCCTCGTTTGATAATGCATCTAAAAATGGGCAAACTCTCACTGCAACCTCGGAACGGCAAAAAGACGAGCTTGACAAGCTAAATCAGAAATACGACGAAACCAGTCAAAAATACGGAGAAACATCAAGAGAAGCGCTCGAATTAAAGGAGCAAATCGGAAAATTAACAAAAGAATACGAGACGTCTCAGCAAACTTACGGAGACTTGCTTGCTGATCAAGCCAAAATTTCAAGCAGTTACGCGAAGCTTCTCGAAGAAGATAAAAGCAGCGAGCTTAAGACAGAAGCGGCGACGGCGGGGTATCTTACCACAAAGCTATTCAACCTTGCTGAGCAGACTAATATTACGACTGCCGCGCAGGAAGAAATGAAAGCGATAATTGCTAAGTTAAATGCTGAGTATGAAGGTTTAGACTTGACATATGATGATGTCATAAAGAAAACCGGAAGCACAAAAGAAGCGATTAGAAGCTATCTCGAAGCAATTTATAATAAAGAGCAATATGAAAACGCGCAAAAACAATGGACATCAACCTATGCTCTTTTAAAGCAGCAAGAAGAACAATATAAAAAACTGTCAGATGAGGCTGTAGAAAACAACAAGAAATACAAGCATCTTGATGATGATATTCCGAACGCATGGGAATATAACGATTCTCAAGAATTCTGGAAAAAAGAAATTGAATATATCGACGAAAGCGGCAAAAAAGTCAAAGGTACTTTCAGAGAGGCTTACGATAGCGCTAAAAATAATATCGAAAGCATGAAAAATGATCTAACCAGATATGAAGAAACCATGTTAAATATTTCAAACGCTAATCAAAAAGCCGCAGACAGCGAAAAGAGTTGGGAGACCGCTGCTTCCGAAGCTATTCAGGGAGTTCAGACTGAAATCGATAATCTTGCAACTGTTTATACCGAAGCTTTTGAATCAGCTCAAAAGAGCATACAAAACACCGTAGGCATAACAACCGAGCTAACAAACGAAACGGATGTCACCACAAGCAAGCTTGCAGAAACATGGGAGAATCAAATCTCGTGGATCAACAAGTACAGCGAGAACTTACAAAAGGCGCAGAAATATGGTATTACAGAGAGCTTAATATCTTCTCTTTCCGACGGATCGCAGGAATCCGGACAGTATATCAACAAAATCATATCAGAACTTGATAATCTCAATGAGCAAGACGCTAAAAAACTCGTCAAAAAACTCAATGATGATTTTAACGGTGTTCAAGCCGCCGAGGGGCAATTCGCTAAGACCGTTGCTGATTATAAGACTGATTTCAGTAATACAATGGACAGCCTTCAAGATAAGGCCGAAAAAACAATTAATTCCATGAACCTTAGCGCCGACGCCAAGAAAGCCGCAAGAGAAACTATTCAAGCCTATGTTTCTGAGATCAACAGCCAGATCTCAAGTGCGAGTTTCGTTTCAGCAACCGATGCAGTAAAAGCAGCGATAAGCAATGTGCTAACGCCCAGCGGCATAAGTGCGTATCCCAAAGCCATTGAGATCGAAGGAAATGCGAAAGGAACAAAACATTCCGCAAACGTGTTCCTCGCCGGCGAAGAAGGCCCGGAGCTTATTTTAAACGCAGAAGGAAGTCAAGTGTTTACAGCTGCTGAAACTCAAAGGATCCTTAGCGGAGATGCCGATGAAAGCGGTTCGTCCTATCAATTTGACGTGCCGGAGCTAATACGTCAGCTTACAGAGGACGCAGGTGTAAGGCCTTCATTTGACGAAATGGCAAGTTACCTGAGCAACGAAACCAACAATTACAGCAGTTCGTCATCTTCTGTCAACCACATAACCTACAGCCCTACATACCAGATCAATGGCAACTCAAGCGAATCCATTGTCGAAGGAGTAAAAAAAGCCGACAAGATGTCAAAGGCTGAATTCGCTAAAATGATGCGAGAATACAATCTTGACGAAGCGCGAAAATCATTCAGATAAGGAGGGGGCAGGTTGAAAAGCAGCACATACATCACTGTTTCAGGGGATACATGGGACTACATCGCTTACAAGTTTTATAAGAACGAGAACTATGCTGATGTTTTAATGGACGCCAACCTCGATAAAATAGAGTGGTTTGTTTTTGAAGCAGGAATCGAGATTACTATTCCGGACATAGTAGAAGTGGAAGCAGCGAAAATATCCCGCTCATTTCCTGAATGGAGGAAAACGGAAACGGTAGAGGAAAGCAGTTATGAGTAGCACAAGACACACTGAGATAACTATAGGCTATACAAATTCCCGAACTAAAAAGTATTACAATCTCAATGATCGCGTTGAAGAAATATCCATCACTGATAGTGCGGTCGGAGAAGGAGATACTGTTGATATCACGGTAATAGATAGAGATAGGAAAATGCTATATGACTATTACCCCGGAGCAGATGATATGATTTCGTGCGCGATCATGTTGCGTGGATTAGAGGGGGATAAAACCGCAGTCATCGGTAATCAGACTTTTCATTTGGATCAAATCGCATACAACGATTTCCCGTCAAAGATGACACTTCGCGGAATTGCTATTCCTAAGAATTCTACATTCGCAAAAACACCAAAAACAAAAACGTGGAAAAAAGTATCTATGAAAAACATAGTGCGAAACATCTGCGGAAAATACAGCTTGCCGAATTTTTATGAGTCCGGAAGTTTCAACCCATATATCGAAAAGATTGAGCAATCAAGCGCAACGGATTTATCATTCTTGTTTGATCTGTGCCAAACATACGGAAACGGAATGAAAATATTTTCGGATAAGCTTGTTGTTTTTTCTGAAGAATTTTACGAAAAAAAAGCTGCTGTTCGCACTATTTCTCATAACGATATTTTAGACGATTCATTCAGCGCACGATTCAATTTGATAAGACAATATACAGGATACGAATACGAATACGACTCAGGTGATGTTCACTGGACTAAGTCAAAATTTTTTGTTGTTAAGCCGGAAATCGTAGTCGGCGTCGGTCAGTGCGAAAGTGAAAACGACGGTATTCTCAAGGGGCAAGCCAAGGTGAACGAAGCAAACCGTGACATGCAGATTATAAATTTTGAAATCATAGGAGATCCAAAGATGATCTCCACTGCAACATTTAACCTTTTCGGATATGGAGGCCTTGACGGGAAATACTACATCAACAAAGTTGTTAATAAATATTCAGCTTCAAGCGGATTCACTCAGGAGATTGAAGCAAGAAAAATTCAGCAAAGGTTGTGATTAATAATGGCAGAGCTTCGCTTCGGCAGAGTATCATCAATCGATTACGATACCGGCAAGATTAGCGTTTATTATTCGGACAGAAGCAAATGCGTCACTGATTACTTGCCTATGGTCTCAAACGGTATATATATAATGCCCAAAATCGGCTCCAAAGTCGCGGTTATCCATTTGACGCACGATCTGTCAGAGGGCGTGGTTCTGGGCACGATTTGGGAAGGAGTAAATCAGCCGAGAAACGGGTCGCCTGATATAATACGCTTTGAATTTGACGGCGATGCTGCATTCATTGAATACAGCAAAGCTAATAGAATTTTAACCGTCAAGGCGTCAACTGTAAATATTCAGCAAGCCGAGCCTGAGCCTATTCAGGAGCAGAATCCCGAGGCAGAACAGGGAGGCGGCGAATAATATGATAGGAAATTTCGGATCGCAGATATCATTTGAGGTTTCGTCAGATAAGATCCAAACTTTTAAAAATTATTCAGAAACGATCGGATCACGTTGGGTAGATCACAATATACAAGGAAGGATGCCGCGTTCTGAATTTCTCGGTGCCGACTTAATGACTATTACAATGACGGTCGAACTCAATGCGGCCCACGGAGCCAAGCCGTGGTCAACGAGAGATAAACTGAAGAATGCCGTCAGAAACGGAACCGTCGACACACTGGTAATCGGAGGCAAACAGCCAGCTTATAATAAATTTAAAATTATAAGCGCGCAAGATACTTTTGATCAGATTCTAAACGACGGCAAGATACCGATAATCACAATGAATCTAACGTTTAAAGAACACTTGGAGTGATAACATGATGACAATTTCTGAGGTAATAATTGATGCTGATGAAGAAATAAAAGAAATCGAGAATAGGCTTAAACTGCTGGTCACAACACCAAAGGGATCAATCCCTATGGACAGAAACTATGGCATTGATTTCGGTGCAGTAATCGATAAGCCTGTTGCTGTTGCGCAAAACTGCTTTGCAACAGAAGTAATTAATGCAGTCAGTCAATACGAAACCAACGTAAACGTGAGCAGCGTTGAATGTGTGCCAATCACGGAATCCGGTTTTATCGCTATAATTAGATTATCGAGAAAGGAGGCGTCGTAATATGGGTTTAATCAAGTCAATCGATGAGCTACCAGACGTCAATTTTATTGGGGAAATATCGCTCGAAGAAGTTAGGGCGCAGATGGTGGCAGACTATAGTCGAAAATATCAGGAATTAACCGGAAATGCCCCGGAGCTTCCTGCCGATGACAAAAACCGAATCCTTCTGGGAATTTGCGCAATGCAGATTTTTCAAGGGTTTAAATACATAGAACAAGCCGGAAGAATGAATCTTCTAAAATATGCCAGCGGAGCCTTCCTCGATAATTTAGCCGCATTGAAAAATGTTAAGCGTGGTGAAAACGCAAAATCAACAGTTACTATGCGGTTTAACAAAGAGAATGATTTAATTCAAAACGATATAACTATTCCAAGATTAACGAGAGTTGCTGCAGAGAATTATGAGATATTCTGGCAGACGCCTGACATTGATGTAACTATTCCGGCAGGGCGTTCATTTATCGATATTGATTGCCTTTGTACAGAGAATGGCTCATTCTCAAATGGATTTGAATATGGAGAAATCAATCGCCTTATTGATTCGGTTCCATTTATAAGGATGGTTTTGAATATTAATACCAGCTCAGGCGGAAATGACTACGAAAGTGATGACGATTTAAGAGTAAGGACTCTGAATGCCCCATCTGGCTACTCGGCTGCCGGATCAGCTGATTCATATCGCTATAGAATTCAACAGCTTGATCCGCAGATTGCAGACGTAGCGATTAAGCAAGGAGAAAACGACGGAGAACTAACCGCTTACATACTAACTAAAAGCGGGCGTGCGACTGAGGAACAGCTTGCAGTGTATCAAGCGCTTATTGACAATGCTGATTTCCGCCCGCTGACCGATAAAGTGACCGTCGCTACAGCGATTCCAACTCATTTTGGCGTGGATATCAATTATTACATATCGAAGAAAGACGCAAGCAAGGTCACAACAATAAGAATGGCAGTTGAGGACGCAGTAAATGCGTTTGTAAAGAATCAATCTCTCGAAATCGGCAAAGATATCAATCCTTCGGCCTTGATACAAAGCGTGATGAATGCAGGCGCATGTCGTGTAGTTGTCAATACGCCGAGTTACATTCAGGTCAGTGATACAGATTTTGCATTTTGTGCACACAAAATACACCAATATATGGGGCTGGAATGATGAAGATACAGAATTCAGATTTTTATACACTCCTTCCTGAATCATACAGGAACGTTGAAAACCAGTGCATTTCATACGCCATGTCAAAAGCCGTGGAACGATTATGCATGAAAGCGATTGATATAAGAATTTTTGCAGGAATAAGCGAACTGAGCGAGAATATCTTAGATTATTTAGCAATCGAACTTAGAGTTCCATATTACAGCCAAGATATGACGCGCGAAGAAAAAGCAAGAATTATCTCGTCTGCGCTTCCGTGGTATATGAACGCCGGAACAAAAAGTGCGCTTGAAAAAATCCTCCAAACAGTCTACGGGGGCGGCAAAGTTACCGAGTGGTTCGATTATAGCGGAGGTCAGCCGTTTCATTTCAAAGTTATGGTGAACAGCGCAAACAATGAATTCGAACGTGATGATTTCACTGAAACTATTATCGCATTCATTAACAGAGCTAAGAACGCCCGATCAATTCTCGACGGCCTTGGATTATTATGCGAAGCAACAACAGCAGATAATAGAGCGCCATTCGTCGGATGCGAGATACATCAAAATATTCTAAAGAACGGAGCCGAATCTACTATTACTATAGTGATCGGCTCCGATTCGCTTAGCACAGAGAACGAAAACACCATTACCGGTGGCACGTTTAACGAGCCATCTGCATTGGTGCTTGATTGCGGAAGGTGGTGAGACAATGGCAAGATACAATCCAGTGGTGATTACGAACGCTGGACAACAAATTCTTTTTCAAGCAATCGCCGGAACCTATAGTATACGCTTTACCGCTATGGCATTCGGCGCGGGTGAGCACGCAGACAGCGAAAACATCGCAGCTCTCACAGAACTCACGGATGAGCGCCAGCGCGTGTCGATCACCGATTCGGTAATCGTAACGGCTGACAGCGTAGTTGTCAAGGCAAAAGTTGACAATTCCTCGCTCCTTGCAGGATATCGCGTCCGAGAAGTTGGAATCTTTTGCGAGAACGCTGATGACGCAAATTCAGAGGAAACGCTATATGCGATAGTAACTGCGCAGATTCCCGATTATATGGTAGAAGGGACGGAAGGCGCGGCTCCTACAGAATTTGCTTATCAATTTGGGCTCGGCGTAGGAAACGCAAGCAGCGTCACGATTCAGGCGGGCGGCAACGGATATTATACGCAGGCAGAAGTTGATGCGCTCCTTGCGAATTATTACACGAAGGAACAAATTGACGATATGCTCTCACCGCCGCAGTAATAAAACGAAGGAGGTTAATAATCAAGTGAGTAATATCATGCAAGCAAGAGTCATCCTGAGACACGGCAACGATGCGGATTTTGACGCGTCAGCAGTCGAAACAGCCGAACTTGTATTCGCGGATGACGTCGGAATCCTTTACATCAAAAAGGATGACGGAACAATTCTCGCAATCGGACCGCATGTCGAATCGAGCGACAATAAGGTCACAGATCCGGCGGCAAGCATCGCAGCCGCTGACAAAGCAAATAAATATCCGTCACTTGCTTACCTCGAAGGCAATTACGATAAATCGAGCGAGGTTACCAGCAAGATAAACACTGCAAAAACGGAGTTGCAGCGAATCATCCGGCAGCAGGCAGACGGAGTCGAAAACAAACACTATTTCAATGATATCGAATTCAACACGCAGACCGGCGTGCTTTCGTTTTTATGCGACGGACAGCCGACCGGCAAATCAATCACCCTCGTCGTTTCAGGAGGCGGCGGTCATGCGTTTGATGGCGGTTATGTTGACGAAAACGGATACATGCATTTTACGCAGGATGGGCAGGATGTCGAAGGCTTCACACCGTTCTTTGTAGGAACACCCGGAAGTGGAAGCGCGTCCGGCTCAAGGCTGACGTTCGGATTGACATCTCCGCTTAGTTTTTCCGTGGCAGATACATCAGGAACGGCGAACATCACCGCGAAATTTCAATCGATCGACACCGCGACATCACTGCAGACAGGATCAGGAACGCTCCAAGTGTTTGTCAACGAAATACAAAAACGCAGCTACACCGTCAATCAGACACCAAACGTCAACGACCAAATCGAAATCAATATATTTGAATACCTTTCAAAAGGTACAAACAGCGTCAAGCTCGTATTAACCGACGCTTACGGCGTGTCCGCGACAAGACGATGCACGATCACCGTTGAATCAATTTCATTGACGTGGAATCTTGCAAACACGATGAAGAACAGCGGTTCACTTCTGGTTGAAATGACACCGACCGGCAGCGGAGAAAAAACGCTGGTGCTTGTCGTGGATAACGAGACATACAGCACAACGACCGTTGCAACATCAGGTTACCGCGTCACAAGAACGATCACCGATCTTTCACACGGAGAGCACATCATCGAAGCATACTGCACGTCTATCGTCGAAGGATCAACGATTTCCTCCGACCGTCTGATCGCCGCTGTTGCTCAGATCGAGGAAGGCGAAACAGACGTTGTTGTTGCAAGCAGCTTTGTGACGACAGAGGTGGAGCAATTCACCAATATCACGATCCCACACCGTGTCGTTGACCCGCAGAACAACCCGACGGAAATCGAATACATAGTAAACAACGTCAAATACAGCGAAGCCAGCGTGGATCAGTCGGAGCAGATATGGACATACCGACCGACAACCGCAGGAACGCTCACGCTTGAAATCACATGCGACGGTTACGTCGTATGGAGCCGAACGGTCACGGTCAACTCGCTCAACATGCCCGTCAGCGAGATCACGGACGGGCTCGCGCTGAAATTCGACCCGGCGGCAATGTCGTCAAATAGCAGCTTCGTCAACGTTGGGCAGACTATGAACATTCAGCTCTCGCAGGATTTCGACACGGTAAACGGAGGACTGCAAAACGATACAGACGGAAACCGCGCCTTTGTTGTAATGAAGGGTGATCGCGCAATCATCCCGTTTCAGATGTTCGCCAGCGACGCAAAGCGTCTCGGAAAGGAAATCAAGCTGATTTATGCGGTCGACAACTGCTCCAGCATGAACGCAACAGCGATCTCCTGTATGGATGACGGAATCGGCGTGCAGATAAAAGCAAACAGCGTTTCGTTCAGCTCCGACCTTTCATCTATTCAGCTCGGCACATTTGAAAAGCCAAGCGCAAAGCGCACAGAAATCGACATCAGCGTGGAAAGCGATTCCAAAGACTGCCTGATCCGCATTTATGAAGGGGGCGTCCCGTCAAGATTAAAGCAGTATTCAGGCGACAGCTTCACGCAAACGAGCCCGCAAGGAATCACGATCGGCTCCGATGATTGTAATGTATGGGTTTACCTGATCAGAGAATACGAGACAACGCTCGAACATAAAGAGGTTTTCAGAAACTACATTTATGACGGAGCTGATGCCGCCGAGATTTCAAATCGCTATAACGCTTCGCTTGTTTACGATCCGTCCACGGAAAAGATAACGCCGGAGCTCGTGGCGCAAGTGTGTCCGAGAGCGCATGTGTTCACATGGCACGCTTCCGCGCTTTCAACAGCAAAGGACGTGAAGAAATACGGATACCTTACACACGCGATGGCGGCAGGCAGCCCAATCCATCAATGGACGGCGCGAAATGTCATGCAGAAAGCACAGGGAACATCATCCCTTGATTACTGGCTCGCGGGCTTGAATTTCGATTACAGCTTGCAAGACGGTGTCGAATATTCCGAGAGCTTCATCCCCGTTCTTGATGAACACGGAGACCCCGTCACCGATCAGCAGGGAAACCCGACATATACGAACGTCGCGCCCGCATATGCCATGACAGACGATTCAATCCCTGTCAGCTATTTCAATTTCAAGGTAAACACCGCATCGTCAGAACATATCAACAACATGTTCCTCGCCGAATGGTTCAATAGATTCACGCCATACAAACGCGCCGCAAGGCTGAATGACAGCCGCGTCCGCGATACCGTAGAAGGACACATGGCGGTCATGTTCTACCACAACACCGGCAACGATCCCGTTCAGGCAGGAGCCGTCACTGTGCTCCCCGGCGAAACAATCCTATACGCCGTCGGAAACCTTAATAATTCAAAAAAGAATTATGAAGTGTTCGGGCAGAACGATACAGACGACATCGCCTGCATTGAGTTCAGAAACAACACCTCCGCGCAATGCCGCTTCAAATCCGCAGACCTCACAAATGAGACGTGGGATGGAGAGACCAACTTCGAATTCAGATATCTATCCGATCAGGCAGACGAAGAACAGATCAAGGCAAAGTTCCAAACACTCCTCGAATTTGTCGTATCATGTGACCCGGAACAGGCAACCGGCGAGAATTTGGAGAGCGCTGTTACATACGGCGGCAGAAGATACGCCGTTGATAACGCAGACTACAGAAAAGCACGCTGGAAGGCATTATGCGGCGATTATTTCATCATGGATACAATTTTCTATCACCAGATATTCACGCTGTTCTTCTGCATGATGGATAATCGCGCCAAAAACACGTTCTGGGGATATTCAGCCGTTCAGGATAAATGGCATTTGTGCTTCGGTTACGATTTCGACACAGCGATGGGCAACGACAACGAAGGCGACATGACACGCCGCTATGGATACCTCGACACCGACACCATCGGAAACGGTCATGTGTTCAACGGCTACGACAGCGTCCTGTTTGCATTGAATCGTGAAGTATTTGCAACCGAGCTCCGATCGATGTACATCGACCTTGAAAACGCCGGGTGCTTCGACACAGATGAAATCATCAGGGAGACAAAAGCCCTTCAGGAAATCATCTGCCCCGTGCTCTATTTGGAGGACGCTATCAAAAAATACGAAGCGCCCCTCACGGTTTCGCCGCTCCAAGATACAATGTACCTTCCGAAATGCAACGGTCAGAAGCGCCAACAGCGCGAGAATTTCCTGACATTCCAAGGTCAGTTTATGTCAACATATATGCGGTCAGGATTCTGCAAGACGAAGCACGGAACGATCAGAGGTTACACACCATCAGAGTATGCAGGAGTAAGCCCGGACAACAGGCTTACAATAACCCCGTACTGCGATACGTTTATTTATGTCGTAGCAGCGCAGCAGGATGTCGCACGGTCGGGCGGTCTGCCTATCAGAGCATACGCGGGAGTTCCCGTGACCATAGAGTTCCCCAGCATAGGAAATATGAACGATACCGAGATCGAGATATACAACGCTGATTACATTCAAGATATCGGAGAAATCGCCTGCTTATATCCGGGAGAATGCAGCCTGTCGGCGTTCGAGCGCTTGAAGTACGCGAGAATCGGCTCAAGCGCAGGAAACTACGTCAACACAAACCTTCATTCATTATCGGTCGCAAATTGCAAAGCTCTTGAATATGTCAACGTGGAAGGCTGTACAGACCTGACACAACCGCTCGATTTCAGCCCGAACGTCATGCTCAAGGAGCTATACACGCGCAGATCGGGCGTGACCGGCGTGACGTTCGCAAAGGGAGGCAGAATCGAAAGCGCGTACCTCAATGAAATTTCAGCATTGAGAGCAAAAGAGCTGACACATCTGGAGACGCTCTCGCTTGCCAACATCGGCAGTTTAAGAACGCTCGTGGTGGAAAACAGCCCGGCGGTAAATGCCCTGCAGATCGTTCAGAACGCGGTTAATTTGAGCAGGCTCAGAATTACCGGCATTGATTGGGAGTTACCTGACGCAAGAATCCTCGTCGAATTAGCGCGGTTGAGCGGCTACGATGATGACGGATACGAAACCGAGATAGCGATCATCACAGGCGAATGCGATGTTCAGAGCATATCCCAATACAGATATAACGTCATTACATCGGCATTTCCAAAGCTAACATTGAACACAGACACGGAAAACTTCGTTGCTTCGTATACGTTGACATTCAAAGACTACGATGGAACCGTCCT
The DNA here is from genome assembly GCA_964629925.1 of uncultured Ruminococcus sp. GTDB lineage: Bacteria > Bacillota > Clostridia > Oscillospirales > Acutalibacteraceae > Ruminococcoides. The sequence continues at coordinate 1,037 of CAZVSQ010000003.1, read as the reverse complement.
CGACACACAAGTAATCGAATACGGCGAGGACGCAGAGAACCCCGTCACTCGTTCATACAAGCCGATTGCAGTCCCGGAGAGAGATCCATCCGTTGACACTGTATATTCATTTGGAGGATGGGACAGCCAGCTCACAAATATTACAGCAAGCGCAGTCATTAACGCCATTTATACAACGACAACCAGAAAATACACAGTAAACTTCTATAACGGAAGCGAATTACTCCAGACATCAGAGGTCGCAGCACGCGGATCGGTGTACTACAGCGGAACGTTATCACGCGACGGAGCTATCTGGACAGGCTGGTCGAATTCTACGACGAACGTCATCAGCGATGTAAACACTTACGCAGTATTCGAAGAACCGTCTATTCCTGAGTATGCGCAGGATTTGTCGCAGTTTACCTATTTGTATTCAGAGGATCCTACGGACGCTGCCGTTTCCGCGTATACGATGGGGCAGATCTATGCAATATGTCAAGCAGGCAGAGCAGCTGAATTTTTCCAAGTTGGTGCTCTGCTCAAGCTCCTGCCGGGTGCAGGCTCTACCATCACAGACACAACAATCATTTTTCGGGTATTCGGTTATAACCACTTTAAGATTTCCGATACAAATGATTTTGCAAATGTTGTTTTTGGCATGAAAGGTCTGCTTAACGCTTACCGGCAGATGAACAGCGGCAGCACCAACTCAGGAGGTTTCGATTCATCAGCGATGAAAACATGGCTCAACGGTACAATGCTCAACAACCTATCAAAGCCGTGGCAACAGCTGATCAAGACGGTTGACGTCCTCGCATCGCAGGGCGGAACGAGCCACACAATCCTGACATCGAGGTGCAAGCTGTTTCTGTTTTCAGATGCGGAGGTCGGATTCAATACGAGTGCGTCTCCGTATTCGCTTGAAGTTGATGCAGGCGCATCAACAAAGCAGTTCCCGATTTTTACAGATAATAACAGCCGTATCAAAAAGACAGCAAACGGCACCGGCTCCGCCAACAACTGGTGGCTCCGCTCGGCTACGGCATCGAATACTT
>CAZVSQ010000002.1:27179-63856 GCA_964629925.1 uncultured Ruminococcus sp. | reverse complement strand
TACCTCAATTTATTTGGGCACCCTGACAAAAAATCTTACTGCGCAATCCGCACACCGTAATTATGCGGTGTTGCCTTAAGTGTTTTATTTGATAATAGTATTAAATATCCTCTTGACGTTTGTTAATAATCAATTCGCCGTTGTCACTTCAAGAGTCTGTCCGCACCTGCCGTATCCGTTATCAAATTCGGCAAGATAAAGCTGTATGCAGGTGGCGTCATTGACAGTGATGCTTCCGTCGCCGTCAACGTCCGCCGCAGTTGCGGCATTGCCTGTCAGCGATTCATACTCGGCGCAGTGGCGCTGTATGGCTGTTACGTCCTTGATGTTGATTGTGCCGTCGAGGTTTGCGTCGCCGATGAGAATATCCTCAGTGGTTTCGCTCTTTTCCGTTGTTACCGTGATCGTCACGGCACCGGTTACTTTGGTGACGCGGTAGGTGTTTTCAACTCCCGTATCCTTCAAGTTCTTGTACGCGCCCGAGGCAGTGACGGAGCTGATGGTATAGCCGTCCTTGAGAACTACCGTGAAATTGACCTGACCGTCGCCTGTGGAGTCCGGCTTGCCGGTTGAGCTGCTGCGCGAAACGGTCGAGCCGTTCGCTGATACGGACTCGCTAGCGCCTGTATAATCCTGAGTTTCATAGACGGTGACGGAGCTTACGCCGCTGTCGCCCGCAAAGGTGACTGTAAAGCCCTCGTCAGGGGTATCGCTCAGCTCAACGGAATGGTCGCAGGCGTCAACGCTGACTGTCGCGGGAATAGTCTGATATTCCGTCGCTCCGCACTTGGTGCAGGTGTAGGTCGTCCCGCCGTTTGACGCGGTGCCGGAGTTCCAGCTGTGGCTCCATGAGCCTCCCTTGCACGCCGTTACGCTTGTAGCGGTCGCAAAAGAAGGATTGCTGCTTGAAACAGATGACGGCCATGACGCCATTATATAATTGACATTCTTGGGCAGGGTATAGCTGAACATAACGCTGCCGTTAGCGGTTGTATTGATGATTTTGCCGGAAGTGTAGCTTGTTGAGCTTGAAGAATACTTTTGATTGCTGCCGAACCAGCTTGACTGAGCCGAGCCATCCATTCCGGTAGTGCCCGCCGTAAAGATCGTCGCGCCGTCGACCGCTACGGTCCCGTCGGCGTCGAGAGCGGAGTTGTCGCCGCCCGATCTCATGCTGAATACAGCCTGAGTTCCGCCGTACAGATACAGACCGCCGTTTGAGTCGAGTCCGTCGCCGTCGCAGTTTACATACAGATCGCCGCCGTAGATGTAAATGTTATAATCGCCCGTTGAGGTGCCGCCGGGCTGATTGCCGCCGCCGGGGTTGAAGCCGCCGCCCGGTTGACCGCCGCCTCCGGGACGACCGCCTCCGGGGCCGCCGCCGGGATTGAACGTATTTCCGCCGCCCGCGCCGGGGTCTGAGCCGCTGCTGCTGCCTCCTGCCGCGTTTACGCCGTCGTCGCTCGCAACTACATAAAAGCGTCCGGAATAGATATATACCGTGCCGCCCTCAAGTCCTTCGTAGGAGCTGTTGATCGTTACGTCGGGATCGCGCTCATTTCCGCCCTCTGAACCCAATGTCAAAGAGGTGTCGCCGTGCATACCGTCGTCGCCTGTCCAAATAGTGAAAGTACCGCCTGTAACCGTGGCAAATGCGTCGGAATGAACCGCGTCGTCGCCCGTATTCAGGTTGAAGGTGCCGCCCGTGATGTTGAGCGCGGGCTCTATTTCCGCTTCCTCGGCGCGGTCGCCCGAGGCTTTCAAGCCCTTGCAGCTGTATGAGTTGGCAAGCGTATCGTTCCATACGCTGTAGCCCTTCCATGTCCGGATATCAAAGGCGCCGCCGTTTATGTTGAGCGCTGTGTCAGCCTGAATTCCGTCGCCGTCAACGTCGATGTCAAAGCTGCCGCCGTTGATCGTGACCGTGCCCGCGGATTCGGTGTCGATGGTCGTTCCCTCGGTTTCGTTCGTCGCGTCGGGAGCGCTTTTGATTCCGTCGTTCGCGGCCTTTATAATATAGGTTCCCTGATTGATGACGATGCTGCCGTCGCAGGCTATGCCGTTGTTTACAGCCGCGCCCGAGGTAGAAGCGCCGTAGTATTTCGCGCTGCCGCTGACGTTGATCGTGCCGCTCTGGTTAAAGATAAGCGAAGCGGTGGAGCCGCCCTTGATACCGTTCTTCGCGTTTGCGGCAACGTTCAGATTTCCGCTGCCGCAGAAGGTAACGGAAGAGCCGCTCTTTACCTTGACAGCCGCGCCCTCAAAAGCCTCCGCAACGGTCGCGTCGGTTGAGGTCTCGTTCGCGGGATCCTCATTGTCGGTGAGAGTGGAAGTGCCTTCGAGATGTATGTTTACCGTCGCCGATTTTTTGACGACTATGGGCGCCGTAGCTGAAGAAGCGAGCGTCAAATCATCGAGAATGAGCGTTACGCCGCTCAGCCCTTTGCCGACGATTATAGCGCCCTCGGAGCAGCTGCCCGTAATGCGGTAGGTGCCTGCCGCCGTTATTGTCAGTGTTGTTCCGTCTATTTCATATCCGCTGCCGGCTGAGGTCTCGGTGACTGAGCTGTCCGAGAATGTCAGTACCGCGCTCTGCTCGGCAACAGCGGCAACCGACGAAGAAGTGTCTGCCGACGCCGCCGAAACGGAAACGGTGAATGTGAATACCAGCGCAAGCGCCAATATCGTTGATAGGATTTTCTTAGTCATAATAAAGCTCCTTTCTTTTTGGTTCTATCGCCTGTTATCCGCGCCCGATAGGATCCCTGATGATGGCATTATAAAGCAGCAACCTTAAATTAACTTTAAAAAATAATTCTTTATTTTTTTGCTTCATTATGTTACAATTAAGGAAAACAGAAAACGGAGGACAATATGAAAAAGATAGCGGTAATTGTTTTTTCAGCCATGATGATTTGCATGAGCGTATTTTCAGCCTCGGCTGTGGATTACGGGTTCGATATCGATCCCGTATCTAAAGCGGTATATATGGAGAACCTCAACACCAAAACGGTCGTTTACGAGAAAAACTCCGAACAAAAAATGTATCCGGCTTCCACCACCAAGATAATGACGTTCATCGTTACGGCGGAGAATGTCGGCGATTTGGATTCGACCAAGGTCACTGTAAAGCAGGACGTAATAGACGGGCTTGATCCCGAAAGCACGGTAATGGGGCTGGCGGATCATATCGGCGAGCAGGTTTCCGTCAGGGATCTTCTGTACGGTCTTATGCTTCCGTCCGGCAACGACGCGGCTCTTGTGCTGGCGGATCATATCGGCGGCGGAATTGAGGGCTTTGCGGAAAAAATGAACTCCAAAGCCGCCGAGCTGGGCTGTAAGGGCACGCATTTTGCCAACCCTCACGGGCTTTATGATACCGACCATTACACCACCGCCCGCGATATGGCTATTATCGCCAAACACGCCATGACGATCCCGTCCTTTATGGAGATCTGCAACACGGTATCCTACACCCCAAACGGCTTTGAAACACTTCATAACACCAATTATATGATCGACCAAGAGGCGATGGGCGGCATGTACTACTATGAGTACACAAAGGGCATAAAGACGGGTTATCTTGACGAGGCAGGCAAGTGCCTTGTGACCTCGTCCGACAAAGACGGCGACAAGTACCTTTGCGTGTGCTTCGGAGCCGATTATGACTATGAGGAAAACGTGAACTACGCTATGCTCGACACCGCAAAATTGTATAAGCAGGCGTATGAGAATCTTGGCGTGCAGACGATCTACGGTACAAATGACAGCGTTGCCTCCGTTGACGTAAAAAACGCCCGCGACAAAAGGACACTTAGCGCGGTTCCTGAGAAAGCTATATCAGCCTTTCTTCCGAAGAATTACGACAAAAACAAGCTTAAAACAGAAATAAACTGCCCCCAACAGGTTGAAGCGCCCGTAAAAAAGGGCGACGTGCTGGGAACAGTCAGCGTTAATTATGACGGTCTGGATCTAGGCTCAACAAACCTTATTGCCGCAGAGGATATCGAAAGCGACATCTCTCCTGTCGGAAAATTTGTCAGGGAAAATCTGACTGTTATCATCGTTATTGCGGCGGCGGTTTTGGTGATCGCGCTTCTCATTATTCTGGTTACGGTTCACTCGTCCCGCAAGCGCCGTAAGGCACGCGAGGGCAGAGGCAGCAGATACAGAGATTGATTTAAAGTAAAGGGTCAAATCGTTAACTAAATCCCAAATAAAAAGGGCTGGCTCAAATTTTCGGTTGCGAATTTTGAGCTTAGCCCTTTTATTATATATTATCGATTTGAAGTCTTTTTAGCGTACAAGCCTATGACTGCCGCCATAATAAGCAGCATTGCCGCAGCTACAAAAGCTCTTACAGGCTCGCCCGTCTGTACTGCGCCGCCGCTTGAGGAATCGGGCGTCTGAGAGAACGCCTTTCCGGAATCACTTGTTGAGGATGCGCTGTCGCCTGTAGCGGGCGCCGAAGGTCTATCTTGTTCCGTTCCGCTTGCTGCGGTGCTTTCCTCTTCGGTCGGCGCGGCGGTGGTTGCTTCGGTACCGCCGGAGGATTTGTTGTGGAATGCATAAACCGAAAGCGTGAACTCAAATTCATAGCCGTCATTCATCGGGAGCTTACACGGCACATAAAACCAAAAAGAGGCGCGCGCCGGATCATAATCCGGGACTTCTACATTCTCTTGAAATACAAACTCGGCATTCTCATCATCGTAGTATTCGATTTGCTTTGTTTCGGTGTTGTAGACCTCCAGCTCAAAAAGATGCGGGATTTTTAAAACCCGGATCGCTGCCTTGCGGTCGGACGATGACGCGTCATAGTCGACGGTGAAGTCCTTGTCCTCATGCATAACGGTATATGCGTTATAGCTGGGATATTTATGGAAGTCGGCGCTGTACTGAGATGATTTTACGGTGATCGTAACGGGGATGTCCGTATCCCTTATACCGTAATCGCCGCCGAGGTCATAAATATGCACTGCCGCGCCGATCTGAGCCGTTTCATACAGCAGATGATCCACAGAAGCTTTTACGCTCCATTCGGTGTCGGCGTTTCTTTCAAAAACAAACCGCTCCGAGGTGCTGTTGTTTTCAAGGGTAAGCGTAACGTCTCCGTTGTAATCATCCAAATTGAAAATACCCTCTGTACAAAAATCTTCATCATAAGGATAACTGTCATGGAAATCCTCTTTGAAGTCATATTCCCTATTCACCACAGCCGAAACGACCGAATAAGCCGCGCCTGTCCGCGTACTCTCGGCCGCCTCCGCTCCCGCGGAAAAGCCGCCGTCATCGTTTGAAGCGGCTAACGCCAAGGTGCTGCCGGCAAAAGCGAGCAAAACGGTCAACATGCATATAATGATTTTTTTCATATAAATCTTCTCCTAATATTATCAAAGGGTGCTATATAATTCCGCAAAATACCCCTGGATCCTGGTTGCGTCCGAAATATTCAGTCCGTCCGAAGATATTACGTTTGCCGCAGAACGGCAGAAATGATATTGCCTAAGCTGAGCCAAAAACCTTTGGATAGCGGTAACATCGCGGATATTTACTATTCCGTCGCCGTTGGCGTCGCCCATGACATACGGCCCGGTTGCGGGTATCACCAAGCTCTCGCGGTCGGCGATCTCGATGATCGCAGTCGGAGTAGGCTCATACCACTTGCCGCAGACAGTGCAGATATAATGCGCCATCAAGCCGTCGGTCGTCGCTGTGGCGGGAACCTCGGCGACCTCCTCGAATTGATGATTATGGATCGCGTCCCAACGGGCGAACAGCTCTTTATCATCATACTGCGGAGCCGTAAAGTCAGCGGCTTTTGTAAGAGCGCGGTCATAATACCAGCCTCCGAACATTAAATCGTCCTTGCCGGGGTCGGCGGGCTTGGGGATAGGCTGCCCTTTTTCGACGGCAAAGCCGGAGAGCGGAAATTCATCGTCCGCACCCAGGTATAAGGTCACCCAGTAAACATCCTCCTCGCTCAGTATCTTTGGGAACAGGCTGATATAGCTTGCGGTGACAGGCTGCGCAAAATCCGCCTCGACCGTCAGCGCGCGGTCATAATACCAGCCCATAAGCATTTCATCATCCGACATCTCGGGTGTGGCGTTAATAAACATATTCGTATTATTTTTGATGAAGCCGCCCGCGGTCTGTTCCTCGGCGCTTGGGCTGTCAAAGATATTATAGCCCGTTACCTCATCCTGACTGTCAACAAAGCAGGCAAAAAGCTCGGTATCGCTGTAGAGCGGCTCTGTGGGGTCATAAGGGACGGTCAGCGCTCTGTTTTTGTACCAGCCGGCAAAATATTGGTCTTCGTGTCCGGGCTGGGCTGGCTGTCCGTACGCCTCACCCTTTACGCAGTCGGTAACAAGAGTCGGCTCCTGATGGTCTGCGCCGAGATAGATCCTTACAGACACAAGCTCATCCTCGGTAAGCCAGCGGACATAAACGGTTTTGTTCTCGTAAAGCGGTTTGCTGAAATCAAACCTTTTTTTAAACTGTGCGTCCGCATAGCACTTGCAGGTTTCGTAGCCGTCGCGCTCAAAATACTGCTCAAGAGGAGCCTCGCCTTTGGTCACGCTTTGCTGAAATGTTTTTCCGTCGTACATCAAATCATAGGTCAGCGTTACCTTATCCACAGCCGAAGCAGGCAGGACCGCAGCGGCGGCAAGCAGCAGAACGCTTAAAAATACAGCGATAATTCGTTTCATTACAGCACCTCCGTAAAAGCTCTGATAATTTCTTTTGTGCAAAACACTCAATGTTTATCAACGGTTTTCTGTTTATTTTATAATATCATAACCGCGGCAAAATAGCAATACTTTTTTGTCCTGCTCTTTTAGTCAGCTGAAGCACAAATATGCAGCCGAAAAAAGCACCAAACCTTCGGCAATTAGTTTATGCTATTTGTGCAAAAAGCGATTTACCGCCTGATATATTGCCTTTTTAACTAAAAGTCAGGCTTTGGGCGGCATTAAACTTTGGCTATTGCTGAGATTGAATTATTATTCGTTTTCGTCTATAATTCTTTTGGGCTATTAACCCAACCTTATTCAACTACACAACAAAGGAGTATAAGTTATGTTTTGTGAAAATTGCGGCCAGCAGATACCCGACGGCAGCACGTTCTGCAGCAATTGCGGCGCTCCCGCAGGTCAGCCCGCTCAGGAGATGCCTGTAGAGCAGCAACCCGTAGAGCAGCCCGTACAGGAGGAGGCTCCGTTTGATCCTCAGGATCAGTTCAACGCTTCGGCTCAGCAGTACGAGCCCGCACCCGCGGCTCCCAAGCAGCCCATGTCGCCCAAGACCAAGAAGATCATCATGTTCTCGGCTATAGGCGCCGGCGCTCTGGCTGTTATTCTGGTTGCGCTGTTTGTATTTATCATCCCCGCTATCAGCAGCGCAAACAAGCTCAGCCTTGCCGATTACTGCACGGTTCAATTCGACGGAATCGACTACGACAAGAACAGCGAAAGCAGCAGCGAAGCCGACAAGGCGGAGAAAAAGCTCACCGACGGCAAGCTTTCGGGCTATATCACCTGGGACACCGCTAAGTTCGCAAAGGACGCCGATATTCCCGAAGATAAAGCAAGCAGCATCCTCGGCGATTTCAAGGACTGCTTCAACGCCGACTACTACATCAACGGCGAGGAATACTACAGCAACAGATTTGAGGATCTTGGCAAGGACGACACCGTTAAGGTGACCTTCAAATATGATGACAGCGACAGCTCAGATTCAGCATACGGCGAGCTTATCAGCAAAGCCGCAAAGCAGGCTGCCGAAAAGAAATTTGACGAGCTTGAAAAGACCTACGGCGTTAAGTTCAAGCGCGAAACCACCTCACATGAGTTCAAGCTGAACGACGTTCTCGACGAGCAGGGCATCGCCTTAAAGGGCATTACCGAGGTCAAGCTGCTTGACTACATCAAGAACGAGAACCTCATCACCAACTCCGACGACCTCAGTGGCGACGTTACCGTAAGCGTAAAGGAATTTGAGTTTACCGAAAGCGGCTACAAGTTCACTCACTCCGATTCCTCCTCATATGTGTATATTTATGAGAACGATAATGAGATCGGCGACGTTCGCCTTGAATTCGACAACGAGTATTATCTTAAGAACGGCGATACCGTTAAGCTGACTCTCGACGAATACAGCGTATCATCTATGCTTGACAAGGGTATCAAGTTTACAGGCGACCCCGTAACCTACACCGTTAAGGCCGAGGAGCCCACGACCGAGGCAGAAACAACCGTTCCCGCGTCAACCGAGGCAACAGGCGCTACCGAAGCTACGGGCACAACCGCGGAAGTAAAGGGCATGTCGCTTGACGAGGCTAAGAAGAACGCCGAGGGACTCAAAGATTTTGCTCTGGCTAACCTCGAAAAGCAGGATTCAAAGATCACAAAGGGCGACAAGATCACCGTTAAAAACATCTACTACTGCGACAAGCCCACCTCTGATTACAGACGCATCGTTTTCATCTATCAGGATGAAACCGCAAAGTTCTTCAGGGCTGTCGAGATCAACCCCGAGTATCTGTCGGTAGAGAACGGCAAGGTCGTTTCATCGAGCGACTACTTCTCAAAGAGCAAGGAAGCCGATACGCTCGAGAAGGCTGTTGAAAACTGCTGGTACCTCAGCAAAAACTACAGCAAGTTCTACACCAACACAAAGATTCTGTAAATCAAAATTTGTAATTAAGCAGGAAGGCAAAACGCTTTCCTGCTTTTATTTTACCGAGCACGTCAATAAACTATTGCATTTCGGAGAATAATACTTTATAATGTAACTGTACGATATTGCGCATTAAAAAACCAACAAAGGAGAGATTATATGTTCTGTTCAAAATGCGGAAACCAAATTCCCGAAAACAGCGCGTTCTGCGAAAACTGCGGCACTCCGGTGCGGATCCCCGAGCAGCCTGCCGACGCGGCGCCGTATCAGCCAAAGCATGAGGAGCAAACTGAAGCCCCCGAGTATTCTCAGGCTCCGGCATCGCCTCAGGAGCAGTTCCCCGACGAGCCTCAGCAGTATCCTAACCAGCCCCAACAGTACGGCTACGCCCCCGCTCCCGCGCCCGCGAAAAAGCCCATGTCGCCCAAGACAAAGAAGATCATCATCTTCTCGGCAATAGGCGCAGGCGCATTGGCTATAATTTTGGTGGCGCTGTTTGTGTTTATTATCCCGGCAATAAAGGACGCCAACACCACAAAAATCAAACTTGCGGATTACCGCACGATCAGGTTTGAAAACATCGACTACGATGATTCAAGCGCCAAAAGAGAAGTGCTCGACGGTAAAATAGCCGGCAGCGTTGTTTGGAACGCCGAAAAGCTCGCCAAGGATATCAATGTTGACAAAAACGTTGCCGAAAAGATCCTGAGCAATTACGCCAATTCGCTTTCAAAGGAGCATAAGCTCAACGGCAAGTCCTTCAGCTCAAGCTTTTCAGGGGCAAGCAAGGACGACGTTATCGCGGTGACCGTATTCTGGCCGGGCGACGGCGACGGCAATATTCTGAGCCAGCTTGCGGAGAAATCTATCAACAACAAGGTTGAGCAGCTTGAAGAGAAGTACGACATAAAAATCGTACGCGAAACAACTACCGCCGAAATCAAAATCAGCGATGTGCTTGAAGAGCAGAACGTCACCGTGACTCAGCCCGTTGAGGTCGACTTGCTCGGCAAAATCGTTGACGGCGGCTATATTGATGTTGTTCCGGATTACGACGAGTACTGCGAGCTTAAAACAAAGAAATTCTCGTTTGAGGACAACGGATTTAAATTCACTCACGATATCGGCTCAGGCGATGTAAACATTTTGAAAGACGGCAAAGAAATCGCCAGCGTTTATCTCAATTTCAGCGAGAAATACTACCTTAAAAACAACGATAAGGTAACGATTTCCATTGACAGCTACTATGTTACCTCACTTGAGGAAAAAGGTCTTAAGCTTACAAGGGACATCATCGACTACACCGTTAAGTATGAGGCTGAGACGACCGCTCCCACAACCGAGCCCGAGACTACCGCTCCCACAACAGCTCCGGCGACAACAGCTCCCGAGACTACCGCTCCGGCGACAACAGCTCCCGAAACTACAGCCGCAAGCACAACAGAGGCCACAAAGGCAGCATAAAAGTTTATATTTTTCAAATCAGTCAGGAAGGCGGCAACGCTTTCCTGACTATTATTTTGCCGCCACGCGGCAGGAAGCGCGCCTTTTGTTAAAACAAAGGTATGACACGCCGTTGCAGAAACGCAGCTGTTATATCAAGTCCTCCAACGCCGGGAACTTCACGTTCCCGGAAATATTGCAAAATATCGCGCGATATGGTATTATTCTAACGGACTTATCACAATTAAAGGACTGATTACATGACCGAAATATACCCATCGTTTTACAGCGGATTCAAATGCATTGCAAACCTCTGAGAGGACAGCTGATGCAAGGACTGGGACATCGACATCGACAGCGAGACCGAGCGCTTTTACATGACCGTAAAGGGCGCTACGGGCGACAAAATCAGAAAAAAGCTTGTAACCGACGAATATGATGAGCGCGTTTTCAAGGCCGAGGGCGGCAGGTGCCCGTTCTGGAACAGCGACATGCTCTGCGATATTTATATTGATTTGGGCGAGGAGCACCTGAGCCATACCTGCGATACCTTTCCGCGTGTAAAGGTGAATTACGGCGACTTCTGCGAGAACCTGCTTTCCTTTGCCTGCCCCGAGGCGGCGAGGATAATGATGCGGTGCGAGGGCAATCCTTACGCGGATTTCGGCGGCGAAGCGGAGCTTGAAACAGCTGAGGGAGCCGGCGATTTAATGAGCTTTCTGCTTAAGGCGCGGACGCGCTCTGCCGAGATCCTGCTCGACAGCTCAATGCCGTTTGAGTACCGCCTTGCGGATTGCCTTGAATTCAACGCCCAAGTTCAGAAAATCATCGAGGGCGCGGAGCCCGCGCCGCTTTCAGGCGATACCGAGGTTTCGGGCAGCGTGCGGTTTATCTTCGACATGCACCTCGGCTTTGAGATAATGAGCGGCCGCTGGCGCAAGGCTCTTGAGGACGTTATAAGCCGCGCCGACTCGCTCAAGCCCTCTGCGGATTTTGTACGCGACTTTGAAAAGTTCGCGCTCTACTACATTTACAGGTATTATCTTGAAGCTATCCATTCGGGCGACGTGCTGTACTCGCTTAAGAGGATAGTGTGCGCCTACATAGTAACCGGCAGGCTTGACGCGGACTTTGCCCAAAAGGGCTATCCCCTGCCCCGAATGAGGATCTTACAGAGGTACTCAAAGGAGGTCGAGCACTCCTACGACAACACCGAGGCGCTAAACGCCGAATTTGACCGCGATAACAGATTCGGGGTTGAGGCGCTTATCGCTCTTTTGGAAGCAATTGCATAAACAAACTGCCGAAAAAGCTTGAAAAATGTCGGCTGTTTGTAGTATAATAAAGGTTGATTGCATATATCTATAGAATTAACAGGAAACGGATAGTGTATATGGAAAATTTAGGGCTGGGACAGTACCGCGATATCGACTCATTTGTTGAGGCAAAGCTAAAATCACTCGACGATTCACCCATAGGGTTTGAGTCGCTTTTTGAGCTTATGTTCAGGGAAAAGGAAAACCTGATGTACGAAAAAAGCGAGGGCTACCGCATAAAAAAGACCACCTACGGCGAGGCTTATGACGAAATCCTTTGTCTTGCCGCGTCGCTCAAAGCAGAGCTTGCTTTGCCTGAGGGCTCTGTTGTGGGGCTCAGCATGGATAACTCGCTGCTCTGGATAGAGCTTTTCTGGGCTATAATCATTTCGGGCTGCCGTCCGCTGCTTATGAACCTGCGCCTCAGCGACGAGGCTCTTGAGCAGGCTATTTCCGACTGCGGCGTAAAGGCGGTCATTTCCGACGGCAGAAAATACTCTGTCCGCACCGTAATGAGCAGCAGCATAAAAGCCGCGGATTCTCCTATAACTCCCGGCAAATTCGGGACCGAGCTTATGGTAATGTCGTCGGGTACCTCGGAGCATGTTAAGATATGCGCCTACTCCGCCGATGAGTTCCGCTGTCAGATACACGACAGCTACCACATAATAAAAGAGTGCGCGCTTGTAAAAAGGCACTACGACGGCTACATAAAGCAGCTTTGCTTTTTGCCGTTTTATCATGTTTTCGGGCTTATCGCGATGTATATCTGGTTCGGGTTCTTCTCGCGCGCGTTCGTGCAGCTCAACGACCTTATGCCCCAGACCATTGTAAACACCATAAAGCGCCACAAGGTGACGCACATTTTTGCTGTTCCGCTGTTTTGGGAGACGGTTTACGACACCGCCGTAAAGACCATCAAGAGCCGCGGCGAAAAAACATATAAAAAGTTTTTAAAGGGCATGAAGCTTTCCCGCAGGCTCGGAAAGGCTTTTCCGCGAGCCGCCTTTAAAGAGGTGAGGGAAAACCTGTTCGGCGAGAGCATTCAGTTTATGATAACCGGCGGCAGCGCTATACGCCCCGAGGTAATCGAGTTTTTCAACGCCATAGGCTATCACCTTGCCGACGGCTACGGCATGACCGAAATAGGCATTACCTCGGTTGAGCTTTCGGACAACCGCAAGATACTCAACGCCTGCTCGGTAGGCAAGCCCATGACCTACGCCGAGTATAAGCTCAACGGCAAAAACGAGTTGCTTGTACGCGGCAGAGTTATCGCCAAATATATTATTGAGGACGGCAAAAAGACCGTCACCGACAAATCGGAGTGGTTCAACACCCACGACCTCGCCGAGTGCAAAGACGGCAGGTATTATATACTCGGCAGGACCGACGACCTTATCGTAGCCGCAAACGGCGAGAACCTCAACCCCAACCTTGTTGAGCCTCAGCTAAAGCTTCCGAATACTGACGGAGTATGCCTTATAAGCGACGGCAAAACGCCCGTTCTGCTTGTTTCAGTAAACCGCTATACCGCCGGGGACAGGCTTGCTTCCATTGAAAAGCAGCTCAAACTAAAGCTCAACGAGCTTAACCTTACAGGGCAAATAGGCAAAATAGTCTTTATTTCCGAGCCGCTTATGAAGGGCGAAGAATTCAAGCTCAACCGCAGAAGGCTTGCCGCCGACTACAAGGCAGGCAGACTGGGCGCGCTTGACCCGCGTAAAGCGGAAACGAAAGGCGAGGAAGACGAGCTTATGCTCCACCTGCGCCAAATCGTATCGGTAACGCTTGAAAAGGATATGGACGAAATAAGCCCTCTGTCGGACTTCTTTACCGATTTGGGCGGCACAAGCCTCGACTACTTTGCGATGATAGCCAAGCTTCAGGAGGATTTCGGGCTTCCGTTCCCCCAAAGCGACGGCAAGAGCCTGAGCACCGTCAAGGAGCTTTACGACTACATAAGGAACTCTGAATACAATGCTGATTAAACTATTCAACGCCTTTGTAAAGATAACCGCCTTTCCCGTTCAGTGGGCTGTATTCCGCACAAAGGTATATTATGAAGATAAATCCGCGCAGAGCCGCCGAATCAAGGGCGCGGCTGTTTTGGTGTCGAACCACACCTCGGTATGGGACTACGCGTGTTATATGTTCGTGTTTTTCTTCCGCACCCTGCGCACCCAGATGGCCGAGGTGCTGTTTGAAAAAAAGCCGCTCGGTCTGTTTCTTAAAATGATGGGCGGTATCCGCGTAAACAGGGGCGCTAACGACTTTGCCTGCGTTACAAAATCGCAGGGAATCCTTGAGCGCGGCGGCGTGGTAGAGATTTACCCCGAAAGCCGCCTGCCCCTTAAAGGAGAGGAGCGTCCGCTGCCGTTCAAGCCGGGCGCCGCTTACCTTGCGCTTTTGAGCGGAGCGCCTATCATACCCGCGTTTACAAACGGAGCTTACTTTTCAAAAAAACGCGCGAGAGTGATCATAGGCAAGCCCCTTTACGCGCGCGACCTTATCGACCCGAGCCTTTCCGAAAAGGAGAATATCGAGAGGGTGTCAAACCTGACGCGCGACAAAATCATTAGTTTGGAGAAACAGCTGTATGACAAACAAAAACGGTAAGGCAAAGCTTTTTTCACCGCGCTGCTTTGTTGTGGATTTTATGAGGTTTTCGGGCGCGCTGCCCGGGCTTATCTGGCTCAGACCTAAAATCCGCTACGCCTCAAAGGCGGCTAAAAAGCGCATACGCGGCGGCGCGCTGATAATAAGCAACCACTCAAGCTTTGTTGACCCGGCCTTCGCGATGTTCGCGGTGTGGTACCGCCGCCTGTATTTTGTATGCCACAAGGCTTTTATCGAAACAAAGGCGGGGCCGTTTTTCAACGCGGCGGGCTGCCTTATCCCCATTGACGCCGACAACTTCAGCATGGGCTCGTTCAGAACCATTACCGACAGCCTAAAACAGGGCAAGGCGGTGGTGCTGTTCCCCGAGGGGCATGTGGGAAGCGGCGAAAAAATGACCGAATTCAAGTCGGGCATGGTGCTTATTTCAATGCAGAGCAAGTGCCCGATAGTACCCATATATTTAAAGCCGAGAGCGCATTGGTACAGCCGGTTAAAAGTTGTGATAGGCGAGCCCGTAGATATCACCAAGATGTACAGCGGCATGCCGGCGTTCTCAAAAATTGAGGAAATAACCAAGCTGCTCCGCGAGCGCGAGGAAGAGCTGGAGCGGCTTGCGTAACATAACCCCGATAAAGGAGGCTCACAGATGATTGCAGACACCTTAGAACTCTACCGCAAATATACGGGCGAGGCCACATTTAACCGCATTAAGAGCTATGACACCATGGCAGATATGTGGGAGGAGCGCTCGCGCGAATACTCGGATTTTACAGCCGTTGTTGACGGCGGCAAAGAGTACACCTTCGCTCAGCTTGCCGAAGATGTGGCGCGCTTCCGCACCGTCCTTAAAAACAGCGGCGCCGAAAAATGCAGGGTAGCCCTGCTTATGCCCAACAGCTATGAGCTAGTAAAAGCTTATTTGGCGGTCGTGACCCTTGGCTGCACCGCCGCTGTTCTGCCGGCTCATCTTGACGAAAAGGCGGTTTACGGCGTTGCTCATATGTTCGGCTGCAATATTATTATCACATCCTCCGCAACTGCCGACAAGGCAAAGCTGTGCGGTGATCTGACCGTTGTTGACTCGGCTCAGAGCTCCGATACCCCGACGCCCGCGGAAAAATACGAGGGCAGCGACGGCTGCACCATTATTATGACCGGCGGCACAACCGGAACTCCAAAGGGCGCGCTGCTTTCAAACACCGCCGTTTTGCAGGGCATCATCAACAGCTGCCTCGGCGTGCCCGATACCTTTGAGCAGAGATACATGCTTGTTCTGACGCTCTCGCACGTTTTCGGGCTTATACGCAACCTGCTCGCCTCGCTTTATTCGGGCAGCACTATCCTTATCTGCCGCGACAACAAAAACATGTTCCGCGACTGCGCAACCTTCCGTCCGACTATTATGGTGCTTGTTCCGGCGCTTGCGGAGATGGCGCTTACGCTCTCCAAAAAGTTTGGAAGAAATATGTGGGGCGTCAGCCTAAAGACGAGAATCTGCGGCGCGTCGAACGTTCCTCATTACCTTGTTGAGGAATACAGCAAAATCGGAGTCAACCTCTACCCCGGCTACGGACTTACGGAATCGGCGAACCTTGTTTCGGGCAACCCCGAGCCGCTTGACAAGCCCGGCTCGGTGGGACTTATCTTCCCCGAAATGGAATATAAAATCGTTGACGGCGAGCTTTGGCTTAAGGGCAAAAACATGATGGACGGCTATGTGGGCAGACAGGAGCCTGACTCCTACGAGGACGGCTGGTTCCGCACGGGCGACCTTGTCCGCATGGACGACGACGGCTTTTTGTACATCACGGGCAGGATAAAGGAGATAATCGTACTGCCAAGCGGCGAAAACATCTCCCCTGCAGAGCTTGAGGCGCAGTTCAACACCGTCACCTATATCCAGGATTCGCAGGTATTTGAGGACGTTGACGAAAACGGAAAGCACTTCCTCTCGCTTGAGGTAGTTCCGCGC
Source organism: uncultured Ruminococcus sp. (assembly GCA_964629925.1). Taxonomy (GTDB): domain Bacteria; phylum Bacillota; class Clostridia; order Oscillospirales; family Acutalibacteraceae; genus Ruminococcoides. Next base: position 47,818 of record CAZVSQ010000002.1, on the reverse strand, counting down.
GCCACCGAGACCGCAAAGCTCGGCGACATCGATGTTGCGGCTTATATAAAAGAGGAGCTTCAAAAAATCAACGCCGAACTGCCGCCGTTCCAGCGCGTGAGCAAAATAACCGTGCGCACATCAGACTTTGAAAGAACACCGAGTATGAAGATTGTGAGATATAAAAAATGTCAATGAACCGTAACGAAATTCTTGAAAAACTAAAAGAGATACTGCTTTCAGCCGACGAAAGCAGCCGCGACACTATCCACCTTGTAACCGAGCAGACTCATCTTTTAAACGATTTGGGGCTCAGCTCGGTAAACATGCTGTACATGATAATCGCCACCGAGGAAGTGTTCGGAATCCGCTTTGACGACGTGGGCGTAGGCGAGTTTCAGACCGTGGGCGACGTTGTAAGCTACATCGAGGCAAGGCTGCCATGAGGTGGGAGCCTGTTGAATGCAAAGCCGGCGACATGGTGAGGATACGCCTCGGCGGACTGTACCATTACGGGATAGTTGTCAGCGAGGACGAGGTTATCCAGTTCGGGCTGCCTCCCACAGCCGAAAACCGCGCCGTTGAGGGCGAAGTAAAGGTCATCGCTACGGACGTAGATACCTTTGCCTGCGGCTGCATCGTAGAGACCGCCTGCCTTGACCGCGCCGAGCAGAAGCGCCGCCTTTCAAACGACGAAACCGTGCGCCGCGCCAGAGCGAGGATAGGCGAAACGGGCTACAACATCATTCACAACAACTGCGAGCACTTTGTAAACGAGTGCGTTTTCGGAAAGGCGCGCTGCACCCAGGAGGAGGACGTACGCAAGCGCTGGCTAAACCGCCCGATTTGCGACGTTTACCTTGCCGCCGTTCCCGAAGACGTAAGCGATGAGGGCATCTTCCCCGAAAAGCGCAGGCGCGACATAAACGGAATAAAAAGCGCTGCGCTGCGCAATGAGGCGCTCCATGCCTGGAAACTGCTTTCGCACGCGGCTCGGCGCTCGTTCGGAACCGATATACGCGACGCGGGCATCAAAAAGAAGCTGGGCGGCAAATGGGTAAGCGATAAATTTTACTTCTCGATATCCTGCAAAAACGGAGTAACGGCTGCGGCGATCTCAAACGCCGAGGTCACAGTATCGCTTGACGAGCCGCTTCCGAACGGCGTTACAAGAACGCTTTTAAACCCGCACGTCATGGTTTCCGTAAACGGAAAGCACTGCTCCACCGTTAAGTATTTTTGGGCTGAGGGCAGCTCTGAAATCAGCTCGACTCTTATGGGCGGAAAACTATTTGAATAGGTGATTGATTTTTGATTTGGGTATGGATCGCGGTAATAGCAGCCGCGCTGTTCGTTATATTTCTGCTATTGCCCGCTTTTACTATATTTTTTGCGGTATTCAGCCGAAAAAAGACAAAGCCCTTTGAACAGTACAACTTAAAAAAATACAAAAACCACTACTACATGGCTTACATCGGCAGGATAGCCGAAAAGCGCAAATTTGTAAAAAGCCACCCCGTTGAGGAGGTCTTTACGACATCTTATGACGGGCTGAGGCTTGCCGCCGACTATTACGACCTTGGTATGAAAAAGACCGCGATAATATTCCACGGCTTCAACTCCGAGGTCTACACCAACCTTTCGGCTCACGGCGCGTTTTTGATGAAAAGCGGCTTCAACGTGCTTTTTGTAACCCACCGCGCCCACGGAAAAAGCGAGGGCAGGTGGTCTACGATCGGGCTCCGCGAGCAAAACGATGTGCTGAGCTGGGTAAAATGGGCGGAAAACCGCGGAGCAGAGCAGATTCTGCTTTACGGCGTTTCAATGGGCGGCTTCACCGTTGCGGGAGCCTCCGACCGGCTTGAGGGCACAAAGGTGCGCGCCATGGTTATCGACAGCGGCTTTTACTCTGTTTACGAGCAGATGAAGCGCGACTCTAAAAAGAACCATATCCCGGCGATAATGCTGCCGGCTCAGGCGCTGCTGACAAGGCTGTTTTTGAGGGTTGATATCCGCCGCCCGAGCGTGCTCTCGCTCAAAAACACAAAAACGCCCGTTTTCTTCCTTCACGGCACCGACGACGACACCGTGGAGTACAAGTGGGCTGAAACAAACTATCAGGCGTGCGCCTCCGAAAAGGAACTGCTTATTGTTGAGGGCGCGCCGCACACACTCAGTATTTTAAAAGACCCCGAAACCGTAGAAAAACGGCTTACAGGCTTTTTTGATAAATATTTCAGTGCAAAAGAAAGGAATCAGTTATGAAAAAATTTGTAATCATCGCGGACGGCACCTGCGATCTCAACGAGGAAATGCTCAAGGAATTTGACATCAATGTCGTGCTTGGCCACATCACCTTGCCCGACAAATCCGAGATCTCTCAGTTTTTGAGCTGGAAGGACATCGGCAGAGAGGAGTTCTACAACAAGCTCAGAAAGAACCCCAACGGCTACACAACCGCGCCGCCTAACCCCGACATGTTCGCAAACGCCTTCAAGAGCTACGCTGCCGAGGGCTGCGACATGCTTGTCATCACAATGTCATCGGGACTCAGCGCAACCTACGGCTTTGCCGTTAAAGGCCGCGAGCAGGCTCTTGAGGAGTACCCCGACGCCGACATCAGAGTTATCGACTCGCTGCGCTTCGGCCCCGGATTCGGACTTATCGCCGTAAAGGCGGCTCAGCTCAAAGCTGAGGGCAAGTCCATGCAGGAGATCGCCGACTGGATCGAGGCCAACAAGTGCCGCTATCATCAGGCGGGCTGGCTTGACGACCTTTCATTTGTAGCTAAAAAGGGCAGAATGAACAGCGCAAAGGCGTTTATGGGAACTCTTGTAGGAATCAAGCCCATCGGCGAGTTTGACTACAACGGCATGACAACGGTTATCGGCAAGGCAAAGGGTGCTAAAAAGGCGTACGCTGTCCTGCTAAAGTACGTTGCCGCTACAATTGAGGACGCCGAAAATCAGACGATCTTCATCGCCCAGACAAACAGACTTGCTCAGGCGCAGAAGTACAAGGAGCTGCTTGAAGAAACTATAAAGCCCAAGGAAGTACGTATTGTAGACGTATTCCCCGGCTCCGGCATCAACGTAGGCCCCGGCCTTATGGCGGCATACTACATGGGCAAGCCTATTTCCGAGGAGCTCAAAGAGGAAAAGGAACTTATCAACAATTTGATCAACTCAGCGGAGTAATATACTGATTTATGAGTACAAAAAGAATAAACGGCTCTCAGCTTGAGCAAATGCTCAGAAACGGACTTGCGAACCTTAAAACCCAAGAGAGCGAAATTAACCGTCTGAACGTTTTTCCCGTATCGGACGGCGACACGGGCACAAACATGCGCCTCACACTTGAACACGGAATACAGTACGCGTACTCTACGGCTGCGGCGGGCGACTACCTTAAAAAGCTAAGCGAGGGTATGCTGCTCGGCGCGCGCGGAAACTCGGGCGTTATTCTGTCGCAGTTTTTCAAGGGCTTTTATGTGGAGCTCGCGCGATGTGCCCAGCTTGGCGTGGGCGAACTGCGCAACGGACTTATCAGAGGCTACCGCACGGCTTACAGCGCGGTGGTAAAACCCACCGAGGGCACTATTTTGACCGTTACCCGCGAGGGAATTGAGCATATAAGAGGTCAAATAAACCGCTACACGACCGTTGAGCAGCTTTTCTCGATGTATATTGCCGAGATGAAGAAAACCCTTGCCCAAACCCCCGAAATGCTGCCCGTGCTTAAGGAATCGGGCGTTGTTGACAGCGGCGCTTTGGGATTTATCGCAATTGCCGAGGGTATGCTGAAATGCCTTTTCGGCGAGATAATCGAGAACGACGAATCTGTGGCTTCCATTCCGCAAAAGCAGCTCAACTTTGACCTGTTCAACGAGAACAGCGCCTTTGAGGACGGCTACTGCATGGAGTTTATCCTTCAGCTTATGAACGCGCCGAAATACAACCGCCACTTCAGGATAAGCGCCTATATCGAGGATCTTAAGCTTTACGGCAACTCGATCGTCGCGGTTCAGGACGAAAAGCGCGTAAAGGTGCATATCCACACGCTGATACCTGCAAAAATCATCACCCTAAGCCAGGAATACGGCGAGTTTTTGACATTTAAGCTCGAAAATATGCAGGTCCAGCACAACGAGCACAACAAAGAGCTTAAAACAAAAAAGCATAAGCAGCTTGCCATTGTGTCCGTGGTAAACGGCGAGGGCATGAAAACCCTGTTTACGGATCTTGGCTGCGACGTTGTTATCGACGGCGGAGCGACGATGAACACTTCATCTCAGGAGTTTATCGACGCGTTCGCTCAGCTTGACGCCGACGCGATCGTTGTGCTGCCGAACAACCCCAACGTTATTTTAGCGGCAGAGCAGGCGGTAAAGCTCTACGGAGCCGAAAACATCACCGTGCTGCCCTCGCGCAGCGTCGCCGAGGGATATTTTGCTATAGCTATGGACATGCAGGCGAGCGACAATGTTGATTTCAGAATTAAGGAAATGCGCGACGGCCTGCAAAACACCGTTACGCTTTGCGAAACGACCGCCTCGCGCGACTATACTTATCACGAGATAAGCTGCAAAAAGGGCGAGGAGATCCTTTTGGTAAACAATAAGATCGCCTGCGTAAACACCGACTGGAAACAGGCGATCATCGACGGACTCGGCAAAGTTGAGGACATCGACGACAGGGAAACCTGCATTATCTTCCGCGGCGAGGGAATCGAGCAGGAGCTTGAGGACGAGCTTCTTGAGGCGATCGAGGAAAATTACCCTCTGCTTGAGGCTGAATTCGTGGACGCCGGCATGAGCGTGTACCACTGGATAATCGGTCTTGTTTAGCGGCAAGCGTGCTTTTGGCGCGATATATTAAAAAAACAAGAGGAATTTATGAGCATTTGGATTTGGATATTGATTTGGGCGGCGGCGTTTTTTCTTATTATTGCCCCCGTATTTATCATTCCCGCGGGGCTGTACGTCATTCTGCTTGTTCGCACCCGCAAAAGCAAGTGGAGGCGCAAGTGCAGCCTGCCGAAGGACAAGGAAATCACCGAGATGTACTATACAGGCCTTGACTGGGCTGAAAAGTACTCCGCAAACAAACGCGAGGTCGACGTTTACAGCGGCAAGTACCATCTTTTCGGCGAATATTTTGATCTGGGCTTTGACAAAGCTGCAATAATCATAGCGGGGCGCACCGAATCGCTGCTCTACTCCTACTACTTTGCCGAGCCTTACCGCAGGGCGGGTTACAACGTTCTTGTAATCGACAACCGCTCGCACGGAAAGTCGGACGGCAGGCTCAACTCTCTCGGCTACAACGAGCACCGCGACATTCTTCGCTGGGCGCAGATGCTCCACGACGACTTAGGCAACAAGCAGGTTTACCTGCACGGCATCTGCATAGGCGCGTCAAACGCGCTGTTTGCCATGACCGCCGACGACTGCCCCGACTATATGCAGGGCATGACGAGCGAGGGAATGTTCACCACGTTTTACGAGAGCCTTTACTACCATATTAAGGAGGCAAAGCAGCCTGTTTTTCCATCGATGATAGAAGTCAGAGGATACCTTAAGCTGTTTACGGGCTACGACATCAAAAAAGACGGCCCTATTTTCAGGATAGGCAAGCTTAAAAACCCGATTCTGATGCTGCAGAGCAAGGAGGACAAATACTCGCTGCCTCACCGTGCCAAAGACCTTTATAATAAGTGCCCCGCCCCTAAAAGGCTCGCTTACTTTGAAAAGGGACGGCACTCGCACATAAAAATCAACGCGCCCGAAAAATATGACGAAATAATAGTTGATTTTTTGCGCGAAATATGCGAAAATGGAACTGTAACCGATACAATTGTCGGTGAATAAACAAATACGGCTTATGCCGTCGAAAGGAGCACAATATGATTTGTAGAAACTGCGGAGCCGAAACCGGCGAAAATAAATTCTGCCCTAAATGCGGCGCGCCCGCCTCTCAGGACAGACCTGCCAACGCGCTGACTCCCACAGGCGATTCACCTGCTAAGATCCTCGTATTCGGAATCATCGGTCTTGCTTTGTGCAGCGCTGTTGTCGGAATGATCTTCTCTATTATAGGAATGGTGAAAAGCAGCCGCTTTATTGCCGCCAACGGCAATATCTCAAAGCAGGTAAGCATCGGCAGAAAGCTTGCTATCGCGGGCCTTGTTTTAAGCATTGTCTGCCTTGTTTGCTACATTATCTGCGCTGTCGTTATTGCGGCAAACTGGGACCGCTTTATAGACTGGCTCAAGAATGAGGGCAAACATTCAATCACAATCAAATATTAAAAGATAAAAGCGCCGAAAACCGGCGCTTTTTCTGTATAAACATTTGAAAATCCGTCAATCATAGAAAGGAAAGTTACATGAAAAAACCGCTTTCAAAATCCAAACGCCGCTTAAAGAGGGTGTGTATTATCTTCATAGTGACCGTTCTTTCCTATGTGCTTGTGTCAATGGCAGGCTCGGTTGTTGTGTTTAACGTCATTTTCGCGCGCACAAACACCGTCAACGCCTTTGAGCTGACTTATAATGACATCGACAGCGCAAAATATCCGCGCAGCGAGGTAAGCTTTCCGTCGGGCGGCAACAAGCTTTTCGGCTGCGTTTACCGCCCGAAAGGAACCGGCAAGGGGCTTGTTATGGTGGTAAACGGCTTTAACTCCTGCATCGACCGCCACCTGCCCGAGATAATCTGGTTTATCGACCGCGGCTACAGCGTATTTACGTTTGAGAACACGGGCGTCGGCCACAGCGAGGGCAGCGGTACCGTCGGCATTGCCCAGGCAAGGCTTGACGCCGCCGCCGCTATTGAATATATCGAAAAGGATAAAGAGCTGTCAAAGCTGCCGCTGCTGCTCTACGGGCACTCGCTGGGCGGCTACGCCGTGGCGACAGTGCTTGAGGACGCGCCCGAGGTGTGCGCGGCGGTGTGCGTGTCGGGCTTTGACTCCCCAAACGAAAACATGCACAGCAGCGCAAAAAAATATGTGGGCGTGCTTGCCGACATCCAGTACCCGTTTATGTGCCTTCAAAATTTCTTCCTTTTCGGCGACAAGTCGGATGTTTCCGCCGTGAGCGTTATAAACGAGAGCAATAAGCCCGTTATGATAGTCGGAGGCAACAGCGACGACAGCGTGCCGTCCGAAATAAGCATTCTCAGCAAGGCTGACAGCATAACAAACCCCAACGCCGTTATTGTGGAAGTCAGCGAGGAATACCGCGGCGAGCACAGCACGGTCTGGCTTAGCCGCGAGAGCGCACGGTACCTTGCCGAGACCGAGAACCCCACCGACAAAAAGCTCGCCAATATTCTTGACGAGGGCTTTATGAAAAGCATTGAGGAGTTTTATCAAAAATCGATCGCTAACAATTGACTGCCGCCGTCTTAAGTGTTATAATTCAAACGGAATTCGACAAAATCCGACGGAGGTAAAAATAAATGAACAACACAACCGACACCGTATCTATCCGCTATTTCAGCGGCTATATCCGCAACTGGAGAAAGCTCTGTGCCGAGCTTGGTATTGAACAAAGCCTTAGCCGCGAAGAACGCGAGGCAGCTATACTGATTGCCGCGTACAAAAAGTGGGGCGTTGAGCTGACGTCGCACATCTACGGCATGTTTGCCATAGCGCTTTGGGACGGCGAAAAGCAAAAGCTATATGTTATCCGCGACCAGGTAGGTCAGAAGCAGATGTTTTACGCCGCAGTCGACGGCGAGCTGCTCTGCTCGGGCGACGTAAACGAGATCGCCGCCGACCCGCGCTTTGAAAAGCGCCTTAACAAGCGTATGCTGCAGCAGTATTTATTCTACGGTTATCCTATAGGCAGCGAGACCTTCTACGAGGGCATGTACAAGCTTATGCCCGGCCACTACGCCGAATGGGACGGCAAAAGCGTAACCGTTCACCGCTATTTCCACCCTGTTTTTGAGCCCGACGAAAGCAAAACTCCAGCGGAGTTCGCCGAGGAGATCAAGGCGGTCGTTGACGAGATACTGGGCGAGGAAAAGGGCGACTCCGAGTTCCCGTACAAGGAATCCTTCCTGTCCGGCGGCGTTGATTCATCATATCTTTTGGCCGCGGGCGACGCCGCGGCTGCAAACACCGTCGGTTATGAGGAAGCCGGCTTTGACGAGTCGGAGCTTGCGCGCCGCACAGCCGAGATCCTCGGCAAGGGCTTCAACGTAAAGATGATAACTCCCGAGGAGTATTTCGAGCGGATACCCACGGTTATAGATAAAATGGGACAGCCTCTGGGCGACGCGTCCGCCGTGGCGTTCTCGATCGGCTGCAAGGCTGTAAGGGAGCACGCAAAAGTCGTTTACTCGGGCGAGGGTATCGATGAGTTCTTCGGCGGCTACAACGCCCACAAGCGCGAGCTGCCCTCCGACTGGACATACCTCACCTGCTCGCACATCATGTCCGAGGAAGTCGTAAAGTCGATCATGAAGGACTACGACAGCTCAGTCAAGGCGGTAGACCCCGTTGCCCCGCTTTGGGCTGAGGTAGAGGGTCAAAGCCCGCTGGCTCAGAAGCTTACAATTGACATCTCGCTCTGGCTTGAGGGCGACATCTACCTCAACACCGACCGTACAAGCACCGCCTGCGGTGTGGAGCTGCACACCCCGTTCAGCGACTTAAGGCTGTTCAACGTGGCGCGTAAAATTCCCTCGTCATATCAATTCGACGGCGAGCAGAACAAGGTAGTGTTCCGCATGGCAGCCGAAAGCAAGCTGCCGCATGAGGTCGCCTTCCGCAAAAAGGTAGGCTTCCCTGTGCCTGTCCGCAAATGGCTTGCCGACGAGCGCTACAACAAGCCCGTTGAAAAGGCTCTGTTCGGCGAGGCGTCGCAAAAGCTCTTTGATCAGGACGCCGTGCGCGAGCTTTGGACGCGCTTTATCGGCGGCGAAAGCCTGCTGTGGAACCGTGTTTACGCGGTATATGTGTTCCTGATTTGGTACGAGATGAAGTTTTAATTTGATTTTTTAGAGAGGCGCACATCGGTGTGCCTCTTGTCTTATCTTGTGGGAGTACTTTTCCTTTGTCGCCATTCCGCCGCGAATGTGGCGCTCGCTTTTATTGATGTCGAGTATCTCTCTGACCTGAGCGTACAGCGCAGGGTTCAACGACTTAAGCCGTCCCGTAACGTCCTTATGTACCGTGCTTTTGCTTATTCCGAAGCGATGTGCCGCCTGCCGCACCGTAGCGCGCTCCTCGGCAATAAAGCAGCCCAGCATTTGCGCGCGCTCTTCAACCGTATATGTCATCTGCGTCCTCCGTGTGTATTGATTATTCAATACATATGCGGAGAAACGCATGATTATGCAGAGCCAAAAACACCCTTGCCCGCAAGAGGACAAGGGTGTTTAAAACTTATTTATAATACTGTGAAATATCATATTCAGCCAGATATTGCTGAATGATAGTTGCGTCCTTGATGGTAAGCGCTTTGTCCTTGTCAAAGTCGCCGTTGCGCTTTGGCAGAGCGTAAGCGCGCTCAGTTTCGCTCAAAATCCGCTGAAGGCAGGTAACGTCATCGATATCAACATATCCGTCCATATCGACGTCGCCCATTCTAAGACCTTTTACAGAGCCGCGGTTTTTTCCGCCGCCGCCGCCCGTAGTAAGACCGCCGTTTGAAACAATGTTATAGCCGAATGACGTGGAATACGTCAAACGATCTGCGGGATTCCTGCTGACAAGGATTTCGACCTCGCCGTTTTTGTCGGGAGTAGCGCAGGTTATCGCCGCTCCGCTTTCAAAAAACAGCGCCGAATAAAACTTGTCGCCGTTTGATTCAAACTGCTCGGTAAAGCGGTAAGTTATATTCTTTTTCAGCACGGAATTGTATTGGGTAACAGAGCCGTCCTTGTTAAACTCATCGACAAAATCGGAAATCTTTACCCTGATAACGTCGTATTTACCGCCTGTGTTTTCATAGGTGAAGCTTCCGCCTCCGCCATACCCGCTGCCGCAGCCCATCATAGGCTCGTAAACGTCCTTGGAATTGATGCTATGGATCCTGAACGAATTGTTAAAATTCTTAAAAGCGATCGTTTCCGATGTGTTTTTGGTTTTGTTATTGAGCTTTACAAAAGCCGTTGTCCCCGACGAAAGGTTGTAAGGGTAATAAAGCAGGGTTCCCTGCTTGATTGTGCGCGTACCTACAACCTTGTAGCTCACATTCTTTTCGGCTGAAACAGCTTCGGTATCTGTCTGAGCGGCAAAAGAAGCCTGAACCGAGCAGACCGTCATTACCGCCGCAATAAGAATCGCAAATATTTTTTTCATGGTAAACCTCCGTTTTCGGATTATCTTTACAAGAGAATTATACAAGAAACGGAATTATTTTTCAACGGGTACAATTGTTGAACATACACAAATCGGCAAGTATATTTTGTCCTTTATGCACAATTGTTTGTGTATACAAAAAACCTGCTGCCAATCGGCAGCAGGCATTCTGTAGTTTTTTACTGATTTATTTGCGGAGCTCTTTTGCCCAGTCGTCAAATAGCTTTAAGGCGTCGGGGTTGTCCTTGATAGAATCATAAATCACCGATTTTGTGCCCTTGTTTGCGTAGTTGCCGGCAGCGAACAGCATGCTTGTAACAACAACGCTGCAAGCCGAAACAACGACCATAACGATAGCAAGAATCAAACTTGCCTTGCGGGGCCCCTTTGTATCACGGCGGCCCTTCATTGCGAGGATTCCGAAAATAAGCGCCACAATAGCAAACGGAATGGCAAGACACGCAAAGCCGACGTTCTTAAAACCGTAGAATGTGTTGTCTGTACCGACGATTTTTGTTGTCCTGACCGTGTACGCCAAAATGATAAAGAGCACGGAAATAAGCCCCGAAATAAGGCTTACATATCCCTTAACGTTTTTCTTCATTGATTTCACCTCCTGTAAAAAATATTTTATCTGCATTGCAGATTTTTGCTAAATTGAATTTGCGGCTACGGTCAACTGTTCTTTATAAACATTTTCAGCGCCTTTATAGCTCTGATGGCGGCAAGCTCCTTAAAGTCCTCATAGTTTTCGGGCTTATTGAACTTAAAGTCGTCGCTGATAGAGCGAAGGATAGTAAACGGCACGCCGTTCATGTAGCATACATGTCCGACCGCTCCGCCTTCCATCTCACAGCAGAGCGCGCCGAACTCCAGCGCGATGAATTCACGCTGACGTCTGTAGACAATAAACATATCGCCCGTAGCGACTCTGCCTATCCTGACGCGCGAGCCCAGTCCGCTGCAGCATTCGGCAAGCTTTTCGCTTACCTCTTGATCTGCGGGGATATCGATCCGCTTTTCGTCCGTAAACCAAATTTGACCTCTCGGCTCCTCAAGCGCCGTGCGGTTGATGTCATGCTCTACGCAATCGCTTGAAATAACGATATCGCCGATAAGTAAATCTTTAACAAGGCTGCCGGCGATGCCGGAATTTATTATTACGTCCGGCTTGTACAGGTCTATCATAATTTGGGTTCCTACCGCGGCGTTGACCTTGCCCGAGCCGCTTTCAAGCAAGACGACGTCCTTGTCAAAAATTTTTCCGCTTACAAATTCAAGCCCTGCCTTTTTGGTAACTTCGGCATTCTCCATAAGCGCCTTAAGTCCCTCGGCTTCAATTTTTAGCGCGCTGATGATTCCGATCATTTTCAAAACTCCTCTCATGTTTAGTATAATATTTATTATTTGCTTTTATTGTATCAGATAAAGGAACGTAATGCAATGATATAATGCCAAAGCTTTAAATTTTTTTTGTTTTTTCTGTTTATCGGCCTGTGTATTGCCAAAACAGTTTTTTTGAGATATAATCAATGGGTAATAAAATGAGCAGGTGATTTTATGAGGAAAAAACAAACGCGAAGAATGCTTATCAACGCCTTTAAAACTGCGGGAGCGGATAAAATAATCAGCGGCTATTTACTGTGGTTTTTTATAGCCGCGCTTCCCATTTGGATTTGGGAGCCGCACATCAACAGCTATGGCGACAGCCTGTGGTTCTGCTTTGCCTCGGCAACCTCGATAGGCTACGGCGATTACGCCGCCGTAACGGTCATAGGCAGGATAATCACCGTTATTCTGTCAATTTACTCGGTTGCCGTTATCGCAATATTCACGGCTGTTGTCACCAGCTTCTTTACGGACTTGGCGCGTTCGCGCAAGGAAGAAAGCACGCGCAAGTTTATGGACGAGCTTGAGCATCTTCCAGAGCTGTCAAAGAAGGAGCTTGAGGACTTGTCAAGGCGCGTTAAGGAATTTAATAAAAAAAGAAAAGATAACTAAAACGAAGGCTGCCGATACGTCGACAGCCTTTTGTGCTGATAAATTCTATTCAAAGTAGAAAAGCTCCTCAAACTTTTTATCCAGAGCGATGCAAAGGATCAGCGCAAGCTTTGCCGTGGGGTTGAACTGCCCCGTTTCGATAGAGCTTATTGTGTTGCGCGACACGCCCGTGAGCTTTGCCAATTCAGCCTGCGAAAGGTGCTTTTCCTTTCTTGCCGAGGCTAAATTGTTTTTAAGTATCAGTTCGTTATCCATATCACATAACACCTGCCAGCTGCATGATCCACACGGCGAGCATCGACGCCGCCAAAACTCCCCAGATTATCGCCACGATCAGCTCATGGCGCTTTCTGAGCTTGATATACTTTATAAGGAAAACGACAAACGCCATGGTAAACAGCGCAAAGTCCGCTCCCCTGTTTACATAATGCAGCACAAAACCGTTTACGGTGTCGACCGCGATAAGCAGCAGCACGCCGATTATATAGGCAGCCCACGCGCCGCTTTTTTGAGCCTCGATATCGGGCAGATCCTTTTCCCTGCCCTCGGTCTGAGCTTTTTTCAAAATCTCGTCTTTATTCATTACAAAAACCCCTTTCGCTTTTGCCAAGTTTACTTGGTATGTCTGTATTGTACCACTGCCAAGTTTACTTGTCAATAGTTTTTGCAAAGTTTTCTTGTCATTTTTATTCGGCTCGTGAGATATCCCACTTATTAGCTCTATAGTGCTATATTTTTAAGCTCTTAAATATTAGACATATTAAATGATTTTTGCTATAATGCTCATATAAATTTGTAAAGGAGTATTAATATGCTGCATTCTTTTACTCGTAACCATAACGATTTATCGACCGAAGCCGGTTTTCAGTTTGAATTTTTCTGCGACTGCTGCGGAAACGGCTTTAAAAGTACGTTTGTAAGCTCTACAACATACAAGAAGAAGAAAAAGTCAGAGCGCTTCGGCAGCTTTGCCTCAGGGCTGGGTTCGCTTTTCGGCGGAAAGGCGGCAGAAGCAGGCTGGGCTATGGAGCGCGGAGCCTCAGTAACGGGCAGCCGCTTTGAGGGCGAATCTCCCCAGTGGAGGAAAGAATATGAGGAGGCGTTTGACGCCGCTCAGGAGGAAGTAAGACCTAATTTCAAAAAATGCCCGAGCTGCAACAGATGGGTGTGCGACGACTGCTGGAACGAGGACGAAGGCCTTTGCACCGAGTGCGCGCCGCGCGAAGCAAGCTATGTAGCCAAAGCCCGCAACGAGGCTATGCGCCGCAACATCGACGAGGCTGCGGAGACCGCTACCGTTTGGCAGGGCAAGCTTGAAACACGCACCACGGTATGTCCAAAATGCGGAAAGCCCGCGGGCAACGGAAAGTTCTGCAACAACTGCGGAGCACCTCTGGGCACAAACCGCTGCCCCAACTGCGGAGCTCAGGTCGCCCTCGGACTAAAATTCTGCGGCGAGTGCGGCTCGCCCATGGCAAAATCGGGCAAGTGCCCCGAATGCGGCTTTGAAAACGAGCCCGGAATGAAGTTCTGCGGCGAATGCGGCGCTAAGCTCTGATGAAGTACAGCGGAGAGGCGTTGGGGCGCGCAGCCGAGCTTTCAATCGAGCGCGAGGGGCTGCGGATAGGCGCCAAATTCATCGACTTTGCCGACTTTGTTTCAATACGCCCAAAAAGTCACCGCGTGTATATCCAAACCTCATCCGACGGCGAGATCGAGGTTTCGATGCTGGGGTTCTCATACGACGGCTTCCTTGAGGAGCTGACCCAATGCTTTACGGACAGGGGCATGGAAGCCCTTTTCGCGGAGGAAGAGCCTATTATGCGCTGCGAGGGCGAATACGCGTTTTCTCAGGAAAAAGGCAGAGGGATAATATTCCTGCTGCCGGACGCAATTTGCGTTCTTCCGCTCAACTGCCGCTCGATACGCATACCGCTGTGCTTTACGCGCGAGATAAAGCTTGACGGCTATCTGATGACTGTAACCATGCAGTCGGGCGCGGAATACACTGTAGGGCGCATGGGCTACGACACAAAGCCCTTTGCCGAAAGAGCGCAAAAGGCGGCTCAGAACACAAAAAGCAAAAGAAAAAAGGCGCTTTCCGCGCTTAAGCCCGAGGCTCCGTTTACCCACTGCGGACTTTTCAGAACGGAGCAGCCCGAGCTTTACTGGGCTGCGGCTTTCGGCGACGGCAGGTGCGCTATAGAGCTTTTCACCGACGACGACTCCGCAACATATCTTTACAGCTTTTCAGGGCTGCGCGAGGAGTTTACGCAAAACGCCGAGGAAGCTCTGGAGGCAATGGGCGTTCACCGCGAGATAATCTACCTCAGCGACGAACAGCTTGAAGAAAAGCCGCTTTACCGCATGAGCGTTGCGCGAAGCGAGGCCGTACGCTTTCTGCGTGAAAGATCCTGCGGCAGGCTGATCCACAACGAATCGCATTCAAAACGCCTGCGGGACTTTTTGGACGGAAAATATTAGTTCCGGCGGGCACTCCTCGCCGCCTTTGAAAGCGAGTTTCTTATAAAGTAAAAACAGGGCTTGGCTCAAAATCTCGATTCCGAGTTTTGAACCAAGCTCCTTTTTTATATCAGCCAAGCATATAATAGTATCTGCAAATTTCTCTCTGTTCGCCCTGATAATTGTCAATACCCTTAAAATCGGGAACAAAGCCGCATTTTTCCATCACCTTTTGCGAGGCGATGTTTTCCGCGACGCAAATGCCCGCGATTTTGTCAATGCCGACGCGTTTCATAATAACGGGCAGAAACGCTTTTACAGCCTCGGTGGCGTAACCGTTTTTGGTGTATTTGCCGCCGACGTGGTAGCCTACCTCCCAGTCGCCGCCGTCAAGCGGAACAGCCTGAACATAGCCGATGTTCGTTTTGTCCTTAAGCAAAACGGGATATACAAGCGGTCCGTCTGTGCCGCCGTACTGCGACGACAGAAAATCAATTGCGTCCGAGGCGTCCTCTACGGTTTCAAAAACCTCGTCGGGCACAAAGCGGCGAGTATCCTCGTCGAGCGAATTTTCGTGAACCGCCTGCGCCATATCGGGTGTGAATTCGGTAATAATCAATCTTTCGGTTTCCAAATTGAACATACAAATCTCTCCTATCTGTGAATATACATTCTCGACGGCTCGTGGTCGCTTCCCTGAACCATGCAGTAAAACTCCCAGCCGTAGCGCTCATAAAAGCCGACGTGGTCGGTTATGAGGTAAATCGGCGTTATTCCCTTTGACTTCATGTCGTCGACCGTAAAGTCAAGCAGCCTGCCCGCGATACCCTTTCCGCGGTAATCGGGCTCGGTATAAACCGCGCATACGTTCGGCGCCAAGTCCTTTCTCTCATGGAAATCGTTTTCGATAACGCCCATGCCGCCGATAATTTTGTCGCCGTCTAAACAAAGATACCAGCCGTACTCGGTTTTTCCGCTGAGGTAGTCTTCCATGCATTCAAGGTACGCCTCCTTGGGCACTCCCCATTTTGAGCTGAACCACTGTGCGGCGGCGTCTTTTATTTCGGGCTGCTCACGCAGCGTAATAATTTTATAATCCGTCATTTCAAATCTCCTTTCCGCTTGACTGCAATCATAGAATATCATATTATTTTTCAAAAATCTACCTCACAAACAAATATAATTAAAAAAGCGAACCCGCGTTATGCAGGCTCGCTGATTTTCATTTTGCGTATAATGCGCCATATACTTTTCTCCGAAAGGAAATTGCGCTCGGCAATGACCGATACCTTTTCACCGTCCAGATAATCCCTGTAAATCAGGACGTCGCGCTGTTTCAGCTCTTTTTTTGCTCCTGATTTTTCACCCCAGCCTGCGCGGCAGGTGCTCTTTTTGGGAATGTATATGTTTTCTCCGTCAATATACTGCTGAATTATCTCTATTATATTTTGCGGCAGAACGCTCTCTGCCTTAATATAGCTCATTGTTGCCTCCTAAAAAATTTAATGCTTTAGGTGAAGCAATGGCTATAGTAATATTCAAACGATACCAAATAGCCAATGCTTATTTGGCAATAACATATCTTTTCAAAACGCAGCCCTCCTTTTCGCAATGATTATATATTATGTTTTCGGTTTTGTCAATCAATATTTTATATATTCCGGCTGTTGCGCGTCAATATCTCTTGTTCGCATAGCGGGCTTGCAAAGCGGGATCTGCTTACCCTTTTTAATAAACAGCGGAACCTCGTTAAGCGCGACCTCAATATAGTGCAGTCCCTTTGAAAGCGGACGTTTTTCAACGCGTTCGCCGCTGAGCTTTACAAACAGCATATCCTCGGGCAGATAAACCGTTCTGCCGCTGACGTTCTGCTCGTAAACGGGCGCTATCATGCACTCGTCGCCGAGCATAAGCTGAGTTTCGCACTCGCGCGCTATCGGATCGCCGGGGTAATCGAGCGAGAGCGGACGGAAGATAAGCCCGTTGTTTTCAGCCGCCCTGACGAACGTATCGTATAAATAAGGTATCAGGCGGTAGCGCACCTGAATAACATCGCGGAAGTCCCCGGGGTTCTCAAAGCGATAGCCCTCCTGGTCGCGTGTGCCGAGAGCCGAGTGGTTGCGCATAAGCGGAGTAAACACACCGAGAGCTAAAAAGCGCAGCACCAAATCGCGCGTTGAGTTTTCGTTAAAGCCGCCCAGATCGGCGCCGCAGTACAAGAATCCGCACATGTTTGCCGCGGGCAGCATTTTGAGGTTGAGCAGGATATGCGACCACCACGAGTGATTGTCGCCGAACCAGATACCGCTTGAGCGGTGAGCGCCTATGTATGAAGCGCGCGAGAACATAAGGATCTTTCCTTCGCCGAATTCGCGCTCGAAATACTCGCCTGCCGCCTTTGTCATATTGGCGCCGTAAAGGTTGTGGACGCGCTGATGATTAACAGCCTCGCCGTTGATGTTGTGGTATATCCGCGCGTAATCCTCCTGAGAATTCGACAGCCCCATGAAGGTGTCCTTAAGGTTAAAGAATCCGCTTAAATCCAGGTTTTTACCTTTTAGCTCAGCCGCCTTGTCAAGCGCCTTTTCGATTCCCTCAACCGAATAAAACAGCGCGGGCTCGTTCATGTCGTTCCAGAAACCGTCGATACCGAGGTCGGTCAGGGTTTTGTATTTTTCGCCGAACCAGCGCCTTACGTCGGCGTTGAGGAAGTCGGGAAAACAGCAAACTCCCGGCCATACGCCCGCCTCAAAGTTTTCGCCGTCAGCCTTTTTACAGAAATAGCCCTTTGACTTGCCCTCCTCATAAACGCCGTAGCCGTCCTCTTTTTTAACGCCCGCGTCAATGATGGGAATGAGGTGGATACCCTGCGCGCGCTTTTCTTTTACATACTCGGCAAAATCCGGGAACGCGCTTTCGTTTATTGTAAAGTCCTTGTAGCTATCCATGTAATCTATGTCGAGATACACACAGTCAAGTGGGATACCGGCGTTGTTATAGCCGTCGATAACCGCGTCGACAGCCTCGGCGTTATGATAGCTCCAGCGGCTCTGCTGATAGCCGAACGCCCACTTCGGCGGAATGTAGCTTTTGCCTATAGCCGCGCGGAACTCTCTGATGATATCGAGCGGCTTGTCCGCCGTAATAACGTAGATGTCAAAATCCGCACCGCCGATCGTTATTTCGGCTGTGTCTTGGACCGTATAGCCTATATCCCAGCGCACACGGGCAGGAAAATCGACAAATATGCCGACCTCACGGCTGCCGCTGAGCAGAATAAAATTATGCGCGGCGTAAAGCGACTGCTTTGTTTCGGTGTGGAAGGGGTCGTCGCTGCAGTAGCTCTCGTAAACCCATCCGCGCTTGTTAATGCCGCGGGGCGCTTCGCCGAGACCGTAAACAATGTCGTTTGGCTCCATCTTAAATTCAAAGGTGAATTTGCCGTCCTTAAGGCTGTTTTCAAACGGAAAATCCGCTATGCTGTTTGAGGGAAGCTCCGCCGTTACCGCCTCGGTGGCTATGGGTTTGCCGCTTGTATATTTTTTGATCATGGCTCACAGTCCTTTCGCTGTTTTGTATTATATTATCAGTATAAATGATTTTCATAAAACAATCAACCGCTTTCGGCACAAATTTCCCTATAAAATAAAACCCAAGCTGTTGAATTTGCTTTTGCAATATGGTATAATGATACAGTGTATAATATCCTTTGAAAGGGGTTTTAAATATGTGTGGTATTTGCGGCTTTACAGGCAAGCTTGAAAACCGCGACGAAGTTATCCGCAAAATGACAGAGGTCATTACTCACCGCGGACCGGATTCCGACGGCTTTTTCACCGACGACACCATAGCTATGGGCTTTAGGCGCTTGTCTATAATCGACCTTGAAACAGGTCATCAGCCTATTTACAACGAGGATAAAACCTTGGTGCTCACCTTCAACGGCGAGATCTACAACTACAAGGCTATCCGTCAGGAATTGATTGAAAAGGGACACAAATTTGCCACCGAGGCCGACAGCGAGGTGCTTGTTCACGGCTTTGAGGAATGGCAGGAGGATCTGCTTGCGCGCCTGCGCGGCATGTTTACCTTTGCGATCTACAACACAACCGATCACTCGATTTTCATAGCGCGCGACTTTTTCGGAATAAAGCCCCTGCACTACACCCAGATAGGCGAGGATTTTGTTTACGCAAGCGAAATAAAAAGCATTTTGGAGCACCCCAAGTTTGTAAAGCGCTTTAACAAACGCGCGCTCGACACCTACCTGTCCTTCCAGTACGCGGTTCCGCCCGAAACCTTCTTTGAGGACGTTTACTGCCTGCTGCCCGGTCACTATCTGTGGTACAAGGACGGCGTTGTTGAAACCACCAGATACTTTGAGGCTAAATTCAATCCCGACGAGAACATGAGCGAGGACGAGGCTGTCGACCTTATTGAAAAGGTATTCGACAACTCGGTAAACGCGCACAAAATAGCCGACGTAGAAGTAGGCTGCTTCTTATCCTCGGGCGTTGACTCAAGCTATGTTTCGACCTACTTCGCCGACCAAAAGACCTTTACCGTAGGCTTTGACTTCGGCGAAAAATATAACGAAATAAGCTGGGCGGAGAGCCTGAGCAAGCTTATAGGCGTTGAGCACCACACCCACCTTATTTCAAGTGAGGAATTCTGGGACGCTGTTCCCACCGTTCAGTACTACATGGATCAGCCGCTTGCCGACCCGTCGTGCGTGGCGCTGTACTTTGTTTCGCGGCTCGCCAGCCACTATGTAAAGGTAGTGCTTTCGGGCGAGGGCGCCGACGAGCTGTTCGGCGGCTATACCTGCTACAACGACCCGAGAGTATTCAAAATATATCAGAAAATAGTTCCGCACTTTTTGAGGAAGGCTCTGCGCGCTATCGCCCGCAAGCTGCCCGACATCAAAGGCCGCGACTATCTTATCCGCGCCTGCGACAAGCTTGAGGATCGCTACATAGGCAACGCGTTTATGTACGACCTGAAGCAGAAACAGGCTATATTGAAAGACCCGTCCATAGCTACGGCTCCGCAGCGCCTTACCAGAAAACACTACTACCGCTGCCGCAGGTACGACGACGTCACAAAAATGCAGTATCTCGACATCAACATGTGGATGGTGGGCGATATCCTGCTTAAAGCCGACCGCATGAGTATGGCAAACTCGCTTGAGCTCAGAGTTCCGTTCCTCGACAAAGAGGTATTCAAGGTAGCCTCAAAGCTGCCCACCGGGCTCAGAGTAAACAAATACAACACCAAATACGCCCTGCGCAAGGCGGCGGCGCGTCACATGCCCGAAACCACCGCCGAAAAAGAGAAGCTCGGCTTCCCTGTTCCCACGCGCGTATGGCTCAGAGATGAAAAATACTACAACATCGTCAAAAAGAAATTCGAGGGCAAAACCGCCGAAAAGTTCTTTAACACCGAGGCGCTTGTCGGCTGGCTGGACGAGCACTTCAGCGGCAAGGAGGACAACAGCCGCCGCGTATGGACGGTTTATGTGTTCCTTGTTTGGTACGATATCTACTTTGACGACGACAGCCAAAAGGTTGAAAAGCCAATAAATCACCTTGACGAGCTTAAAGCGGTTGCCGAGGCAAGGCGTGAAAAGCAGCTCAACGCTCCGGGCGAGGTTATCATGGCGGCTGCCGAGGCGATCACCGACGACGATGAAGCCGCTCCCGCCAAAAAGTCGCCGCGCATACCTGTTTTCAAGAAAAAGGCTAAAGAAGCCCCCGTTGAGGAAGCACCTGCCGAGGAAGCTCCCGTCGAGGAAGCCCCCGTTGAAGAAGCTCCCGTTGAGGAAGCTCCCGTTGAGGAAACTCCTGCTGAAGAAGCTCCCGTTGAAGAAGCTCCCGTTGA
>CAZVSQ010000002.1:0-27079 GCA_964629925.1 uncultured Ruminococcus sp. | reverse complement strand
CCGACGACGGCAGCGAGCCCGCCTTAGTCGAAACGGAGGAGGAGCCCGCCGCAGACGATGACGCGTCCGACGAGGAATATGTAAACATCTCAAACCCCGAGGACGACAATGTTTATGTGGCTCCCAAAGCCCCGGCAACACCTCAGGAGCAGATGCAGATGGCTATTGACAGCATCGAAAAGCGCTCCAAATACCTCGACGAGCCGAACGTCATCTCGGACGAGGCGGTCAACGATATCGTAAGTCAGATCCGCTTCTTCAACGAAGAGGATTACGACGAAGAATAATAATAAATCAGCCGAAGCGTGTACATTTCTGTGCGCGCTTTCGCTTAGATAAGGGCAATTTAAAACGCCCACTCGGAGGAAAACGAATGAAGCTTACGGAAACAAGGCTGTCGGGCAAGGATGTCTTCAACGGCAGAATACTCCATGTAATCCACGACGAGGTGGCGCTCGAGGACGGCTCTACCGCCATGCGCGAGGTCGTTCGTCACCCGGGCGGCGTATGCGTAGCCGCGATAGACAGCGCCGACAACTTTCTGTTTGTGCGCCAGTTCCGCTATCCCTACGGCGAGGTTGTACTGGAGCTGCCCGCGGGCAAGCTTGAAAAGGGCAGCACTCCGCTTGAAAACGGCAAGCGCGAGCTGCTTGAGGAAACAGGCGCGGTCGGCTACTCTTACATCTCGCTCGGTCAGGTTTATCCCTCGCCGGGCTACACCGATGAAATAATCCACCTTTACGCCTGCCGTATCAAGGAAGAGACCGAGGCGCGCCCCGACGAAGGCGAGTTTTTAAACGTTGAGCGCGTACCTATGCTTAAGGCGGCTGAAATGGTGCTCAACAACCAAATTTTTGACGCTAAAACCCAGATAGCCGTTTTAAAAACCGCCGCGCTTATTCAAAGCGGAAAGATATAAAGGTAACCGTTATATGCAGAGTTTTCAGACATTATTACCCGAACAGCAAAACTGCGCCGTAGCGCTGGGCTTTTTTGACGGCGTTCACCGCGGTCACCGCAAGGTGCTGGGCGGCGCGGCGGCACAGCGCGAAAACGGTCTGCTGCCCGTGTGCCTCACCTTTGCCGAAAGCCCCAAGGCTATTATTGCCGGCAAGGCGCTGCCCTTTTTGATGACGCGCGAGGACAAGCTAAGGGCGCTGGAGCAAATAGGCATTGAACATGTGTTTTTTACGGACTTCCGCGCCGTAATGAACCTCAGTGCGCGCGAGTTTTTTGAGCGGATCCTTGTAAACACGCTGAGGGCTAAAAAGCTTTACTGCGGATTTAATTACCGCTTCGGCAAAAACGCCGAGGGCGACACCGGTGTGTTAAAGAGCCTTTGCGATGAGTTCGGCGCTGAGCTTACCGTAGTGCCGCCCGAAAAGGACAACGGCGAGGTAGTATGCTCAACGCTTATAAAACGCCTTATTACAGAGGGCGACGTGCGCCGCGCGAACGACCTGCTCTGCGGCACCTTCGGCGTAAAGGAAACAATACGCCACGGAAAGCACTTGGGGCACACACTGGGCGCTCCCACAATAAACCAGCCGATGACAAAGGGGCTTATCGCGCCGAAATTCGGCGTTTACGCGTCAATTGTAACGCTTGAGGACGGCAAGGTTTACTGCGGCGTAACAAACGTTGGAATAAAGCCGACCGTCGGCGGAAAAACCCCTCTTTGGGAAACCTGGATGCCTCAGTACAAGGGCGGCGAGATCTACGGCCAGACCGCCGACGTACGCCTTATTG
Source organism: uncultured Ruminococcus sp. (assembly GCA_964629925.1). Lineage (GTDB taxonomy): Bacteria > Bacillota > Clostridia > Oscillospirales > Acutalibacteraceae > Ruminococcoides. The sequence goes on along the minus strand of CAZVSQ010000002.1, from coordinate 25,330 downwards.
AGTTTATAAGGCCTGAAAAAAAGTTTGAAAGCCTTGATATATTAAAAGAAGAGATCCTGCGCAACGGTCAAAAGGCACAGGAAATCTACAGGCAAATCAAATCAGTTTAATATTATTTTATTATAAAAGGAAGTAATACAATGGCAAAAATGGAATTTAAGTCCGAATCAAAGCGACTGCTGGATCTGATGATCAACTCGATCTACACTCACAAAGAGATCTTCCTGCGCGAGATCATCTCAAACGCCAGCGACGCTATCGACAAGCTCTGCTTTATCGCCCTGACCGACGACAAGCTGGGCATGACGCGCTCGGATTTTAAAATCGAAATCAAAGCGGATAAGGACGCGCGCACCCTCACTATCACCGACAACGGTATCGGCATGGACAAGGACGACCTTGAAAACAACCTTGGCACCATCGCCTCCTCGGGCTCCTATCAGTTCAAGCAGCAGCTTGAGGAAAAGCAGGACGATATCGACATCATCGGCCAGTTCGGCGTAGGCTTCTACTCGGCGTTCATGGTAGCCAAGGAGATCACCGTCATCACCAAAAAGTACGGCAGCAACTCCGCCTATAAGTGGCGGTCGAGCGGAGCCGACGGCTACGAGATCGAGGAATGTGACAAGGACAGCCTCGGCACCGAGATCATCCTCACCCTCAAAGACAACACCGAGGACGAAAACTACGACGAGTTTTTGGAGCAGTACAGGATACAGGGACTTGTAAAAAGATACTCCGACTACATCCGCTATCCTATCCTCATGGAAATGAAAAAGAGCCGCGTCAAGGAGGGCACCAAGGACAGCGACAAGCCCGAATACGAGGATTATTACGAGCTTGAAACGCTCAACAGCATGGTTCCCATCTGGCAGCGCCCCAAAAAGGACGTTACTCAGGAGGAATACGACAAGTTCTACACCGAAAAGTTCATGTCGATGGAAAAGCCGCTTAAGACTATCGTCACCTCGGTAGAGGGCGTTGTCACCTACAAGGCGCTGCTGTTTATCCCCTCCTCAACCCCATACGACTACTACACCAAGGAATACAAAAAGGGCTTGCAGCTCTACTCCAGCGGCGTTTTGATCACCGACTGCTGCGAGGAGCTTGTGCCCGAGCACTTCCGCTTTGTAAAGGGCATTGTAGACACCGCCGATCTGTCGCTTAATATCTCGCGCGAGATGCTGCAGCATGACCGCCATCTGCTGACCATAGCCCAGAATATCGAGAAGAAGATACAGCGCGAGCTTACCTCAATGCTCGGCTCTGACCGCGAGAACTACGAAAAGTTCTTCAAGTCATTCGGCAGACAGCTTAAATACGGCGTTGTATCCGACTACGGAACGCATAAGGACGAGCTGCAGGACTTGCTGCTGTTCTATTCCTCGACCGAAAAGAAGCTTGTCACCCTCTCCGAATACGTTGACCGCATGAAGGAGGAGCAAAAGTTCATCTACTTTGCTACAGGCGAAAACGCCGCCGCTATCGACGCGCTGCCCCAGACCGAGCTGCTGCGCTCAAAAGGCTTTGAGATCCTTTACTGCACCGAGGACGTCGACGAGTTCACCCTGCAGAGCCTTATGATGTACAAGGAAAAGCGCTTCTGCTCCGCAACAAACGACGACCTCGGGATCGAGAACGACGAAAAGAAGAACGAGGAAGAAAAGGACAGCTCGGCGCTGCTCACCTTTGTTAAGGAAACTCTTGGCGACAAGGTAAGTGAGGTCACAGCTTCCAAAAAGCTTGTTTCTCACCCCGTCTGCCTCACCGCAAAGGGCGGTATCTCCTTTGAAATGGAAAAATACTTCAACTCGGTTCAGCCCGATTCGGGCATGAAGGCTCAGCGCGTGCTGGAGCTCAACCTGAGCCACAACGCCGTAAAGACAATGGAAGCTCTTATTCAGACCGATATTGACAAGGCGAGAAAATACGCCGAGGTGCTGTACTGCCAGGCGCTTCTCATTGCGGGACTGCCGCTCGAGAACCCCTCGGAATACACCGATCTGGTCTGCTCGTTGATTTGATAAGGCAATATAACATCACCCCGTGTATCGCTTGATACACGGGGCTTTTCATCATTCAGCTTACAACATTCGTGGGCTTGCCGCTGTAGAAATTGCGTATGTTATTAACAACAATCCCCATCAGCCTTTGGCGCGTTTCAACAGGCGCCCATGCTATGTGCGGCGTTATAATACAGTTCTTGGAGTTCATCAGGATGCAGTCCTCCTCCATCGGCTCAACGCAGAGCGTATCAAGCGCCGCGCCTCCGATAAGGTCGTTTTGCAGGGCAAAATACAGGTCGCTCTCGGACACAACGCCGCCTCGCGCGGTATTTACAAACAAGGCGGTCGGCTTCATTTTGGCAAAGGCGTCGCGGTTGAACATCTCCTTTGAATCGGCGTTCAGCGGACAATGCACGGTGACGATGTCGCTCTGCCTCAGCAGCTCGTCAAAGCTTACGTTTTCAACTCCCTCAACGCGCTTTTCGCTGCGGTTGCAGCCTATTACGCGCATTTTAAAGGCGTTGGCTATTTTTGCGACTGCGGTCCCAATAGCTCCCAAGCCGACGATTCCCAATGTTTTGCCCGCAAGCTCGTTGAGCGGATATACAAACGGCGAAAAGGTGGGGCTGCGCTTCCACATTCCGTCCTGAACATATTTATTATATCCCGCTGTTTTGTTAAACGCTTCCATAATAAGCGCAAAAGTGTGCTGAGCTACGGCGTTGGTGGAGTAGGACCCCGCGTTGCAGACGGTAATGCCGTGCTCGCGGCAGTATTTTATATCGATATTATTGTAGCCCGTGGCAAAAAGCCCGATGTATTTCAGCCTTTTAGCGCGCCTGAGCGTGTAGGAGTCGAGGATCGTTTTATTGACGACAACAACGTCGGCGTCGGCGATCTTCTCGGCAACGTCGTCATACTTAAGCAGCCCGTATTCGTCTACCTCTCCAAGCTCCCTGAGCGGATCGGAAGTCACCAGCTCGTCAAAAACCGTTTTAGCGTCCGTCAATACGATTTTCATAATAACACCACCATAATATTTTTACTCAATTGTATCATAATTGTCCGCTATTTTCAACTTGAATTAAGCCTAGACCTATGATAGAATGGTACCGAGGTGCATTAAATGCATAAAAATTTTTTATTTGATCTTGACGGCACTCTGCTGCCGATGGATTTAAAACAATTTATAGAGCTTTACCTTAAAGCTTTCTGCCAAAAGTTCGCCCACAAGGTACAGGTGGACCCTCAAACGCTTGTAAAAGGGATTTGGGAGGGCGCCGCAGCAATGGGCAAAAACGACGGCGATTGCCTTAACCGCGAGCTGTTTTGGCGCGCGCTGAGCCGCCGCTGCAAAAAGGATATGCGGCTATACGAAAAGGATTTTGATGAGTTTTACCGCAACGAATTTGTCGCGGCTAAAATAGCGACGCGCGCGAACCCATACGCCGAAAAGACCGTTAAGCTTCTTAAAGACTGCGGCTGCAGGCTTGTTGTTGCTACAAACCCCATTTTTTCAAAGGCAGCGACCTACACAAGGCTTCGCTGGGCAGGTCTTGATCCCAACGATTTCGAGCTTATCACGGTTTACGACAACTGCTCGGCGTGCAAGCCTAACCTCAACTATTATCAGGACATTTGCTCGTTCTGCGGTTTTCCGCCCGAGAGCGCCATAATTGTAGGAAATGACGTTGACGAGGACATGTGCGCCGAAAAGCTGGGCATTGACACGTTTTTGGTGACGGACTGCCTTATCAACCGCCACGATAAAAGCATAAGCAAATACAAGCGCGGCAGCTTTGAGGATTTTTACAACTGGCTTATCGACAGCGGGTATCAGCGAAAAACTAACCGCTAAGTAAGCGCTGATTTTATCAAACATTTTCTTTAACAGTGTAGTGACAGCCCTTGCGGCTGTCCAGATAGTAGTGGCAGACCTTCATCGGAATATCATGTGTTTATGCGTGAGGAAAATGCCACTCGGGAGACCGCAAGGGTCTCCCCTACTACACAAGATGATAATATGATAGGGCTGACTCAAACACCCGATTTCGAGTTTTGAGCCAGCCCCGCTTTATATGATTATTTATTTAAAATATTTTACGCCGCTTTCAAAGATTTTCTGGTCTTTTTCAAACGGGACGTTGCTGTAAAGGTTTTCGCCCTTTCGCTCGCTGTGACCCATCTTGCCCAGCACCCTTCCGTCGGGTGAGGTGATACCCTCGATAGCGCATACGGAGCCGTTTACATTAAACGCGATGTCGCTTGAGGGCTTGCCGCTGAGGTCTACATACTGAGTGGCTATCTGTCCGTTGGCGGCAAGTGCCTTGACCGTAGCCTCGTCAGCCATAAAGCGTCCCTCGCCGTGAGAAACAGGGATCGCGAACACATCTCCGGCGTTTACGCCCGCAAACCACGGAGATTTGACCGAGGTGACGCGCGTGTAAGCCATATGCGAAATATGTCTGCCCACAGTGTTGAAGGTGAGCGTCGGATCGGTGGGCTTGAGGTCGCGGATCTCGCCGTAAGGAACCAAGCCGAGCTTGATAAGAGCCTGGAAGCCGTTGCAGATACCCAACATAAGGCCGTCACGGTTTTTAAGCAGCTCGTTTACAGCCTCGGCAACGCGCGGATTGCGGAAGGTCGTGGCGATAAACTTGCCCGAGCCGTCGGGCTCGTCGCCGCCCGAGAAGCCGCCGGGAAGCATTATCATCTGCGACTCGTTTATCATCTTGACCATGCGGTCTATAGTTTCCTCGATGCCCTGCTGGGTGAGGTTTTTCACGATAAGCAGCTCTGCCTGAGCGCCCGCCTTTTCAAACGCACGGGCGGTGTCAACCTCGCAGTTTGTGCCCGGGAATACGGGAATAAACACCTTTGGCTTTGCTGTTTTGATTATAGGAGATGAAGTATTGCGCTCGGTGTAAAGCGGAGCGTCAACAGTGATTTCGGGGCATTCCGCCTGAGTCGGGAACACCTTTTCAAGCGGAGCCTTCCAGCTTTCGGCAAGCGCCTCAACGGATACGGACTTATCGCCCATAGTAACCTTGCCGTCGTCGGTAACGGTACCCAAATCGTAGCTGAGCACTGCTTCATCAAGCACTGCGCCGTCCGCGAGCTCCAGAATCAGCGAGCCGGAAAGCGGAGCGAACAGCTCTTTGTTTGTAAGCTCCTTTGTGAATTTAAAGCCGAACATATTGCCGAAGCACGCCTTGCACACGCTTGCGGCAGCGCCGCCCTCTTTGACGACCGACGCGGAAAGGACCTCGCCGCTGTCCATAAGTGCGTAAACGGCCTTGTACATTTCGATAAGCTTGTCCCATTCGGGCATAAGGGTCGCCTTGTTCTCGGGAACGGGAACATAAATAACCTTTGAGCCCGCCTTTTTAAACTCGGAGGAAACGGTCTTGCTCGCCTTTGTCATAGCAACGGCAAAGCTTACGAGCGTGGGCGGTACGTCGATATCCTCAAACGAACCCGACATACTGTCCTTGCCGCCGATAGAGGGCAGGCCGAGCTTTAACTGAGCCTGCATAGCGCCCAGAAGCGCGGCGGCGGGCTTGCCCCAGCGTGAGGGCACGTCTTTAAGTCTTTCAAAATATTCCTGGAAGGTAAGCCTTGCTGTCAGCGGATCGGCGCCGATAGCGAGAAGCTTTGAGGTTGACTCAACAACGGCGTAAGCCGAGCCGTGGAAGGGGCTCCAGCGCGAAACACCGGGAATATAGCCGTAGCTCATAGCGGTAGCGTCGTCGGTTTCGCCCTTTTCAAGCGGGATCTTAGCAGCCATAGCCTCTTGGGGAGTGAGCTGGGTCTTTCCGCCGAACGGCATAATTACGGTCGCCGCACCGATAGACGCGTCAAAGCGCTCGCAAAGTCCTATCTGTGAGCAGACGTTGAGCCTGCCCATGTTCTTTGTAAGAGCCTCGTCAAACGGCAGCTCTTCAAGCTCTTCGGGACAAGCCTCGCGGTAACAGTCCTCCGCCTTGGGAGCCGCGATATACGCCTTTGCGACCTGGGTAACGCCGTTGGTGTTAAGGAACTCGCGGCTGAGGTCAACTATAGTGTCGCCGCGCCAGTTCATTGTAAGTCTGGGGTTCTCGGTGACGACCGCTACGGCGGTAGCCTCAAGGTTTTCGGTTGCCGCGTATTCAATAAACTTATCTACATCGTTCTTGTCGAGCACTACCGCCATTCTCTCCTGCGATTCGGAGATAGCCAGCTCGGTACCGTCAAGTCCGTCATATTTCTTTGTGACTTTGTCGAGGTCAACGGTAAGTCCGTCGGCAAGCTCGCCTATGGCAACGCATACGCCGCCGGCGCCGAAGTCGTTGCAGCGCTTTATAAGCTTTGCGACATTGGGATTGCGGAACAAGCGCTGGATCTTGCGCTCTGTGGGCGGATTGCCCTTCTGAACCTCGGCTCCGCAGGTTTCGATGGAGCTTTCGGTGTGCGCCTTTGATGAGCCTGTAGCACCGCCGCAGCCGTCGCGTCCCGAGCGGCCGCCGAGAAGAACGATAACGTCGTCGGGCATGGGAACCTCGCGGATAACGTTCTCCTTGGGAGAAGCGCCGATTACCGCGCCGATCTCCATGCGCTTTGCGACATAGCCCTTGTCGTAAAGCTCAACGACCTGACCTGTGGCAAGGCCTATCTGGTTGCCGTAGGAGCTGTAGCCCTGAGCCGCGCCCGTTGTGATCTTGCGCGAGGGCAGCTTTCCGTGCATCGTCTTGTCAAACGGAGTGGTCGGATCGCCCGAGCCTGTTACGCGCATCGCCTGATAAACGTAGGCGCGTCCCGAGAGCGGATCGCGTATAGCGCCGCCGAGGCAGGTAGCCGCGCCGCCGAAGGGTTCGATCTCGGTGGGGTGGTTGTGGGTCTCGTTCTTGAACTGAACGAGCCATTTTTCGGTTTTTCCGTCAATGGTAACGGGAACTTCAATTGAGCAGGCGTTGATCTCCTCGCTCTCGTCAAGGTCGGGGATCATGCCCTTTTTCTTAAGCGACTTCATGCCCATAAGCGCCATGTCCATGAGCGATACGATTCGCTTTGTGTCCTTGCCGTAAACCTCGTCGCGTGTGGCGTAGTATTCCTTTAAGGCGTCCTCGATAACATTGCCGAGGGCGGCTTTTTCTATTTCGATTTCGCTCAGGCGCGTAAGGAAGGTGGTGTGGCGGCAGTGATCCGACCAGTAGGTGTCGATAACCCTCAGCTCGGTAACGCTCGGGTCGCGGTGCTCGGTGTCGCGGAAATAGTCGCGGCAGAATTTGAGGTCGGAGAGCGTCATGGCAAAGCCCATTGAGCCGAAGTACTCAGCCATTTCGTCATCGTTCCAGGTGATAAAGCCCTCAACGCGCTTTACGTTTTCGGGAACGGGAGTTTCCATATCGAGGGTTTCGGGTTTGGCGAGTGAAGCCAAGCGGCTTTCAACGGGGTTTATCAGGTAGTCCTCGATCTTTTTCTGATCCTCGTCGGTGATATCGCCCTTAAGGCAGATAACGCGCGCGGTAAGCACCTTGCAGCGCTCGCCCTGGGTAAGAAGCTGAACGCACTGCTCGGCAGAGTCGCCTCGCTGGTCGTACTGACCGGGGAGATACTCCATTGCAAATACGCGCCAGCCGTCCTCTACGGGAAGAGCCTCCTCGTAAATCGTGTCGGCGTTAGGCTCGGAAAGCACTATCCCCTTTGCCTTGTCGAATTCCTCTCTGCTCAAGCCCTCGATATCATAGCGAACTATATATCTTAGGTCGGTGACGGACATCATGCGCAGATTGTGGCGGATATCCCAAAGGACATGCTTTGCCTCTACGTTAAAGCCGTCGCGTTTTTCAACAAAAATTCTGATTACATCTGACATTGTATCAGTCCTCCGTGAATAAATTAAATCTATTTTATCATATTCCTCATGGGTTTTATTTCACTATTAGCAATTTCTTAAAAATCCCTGTTCCGCCCTAAACCGCAGGCGCGGATATTGGCGAAACCTCAGGAATTATGTATATTATATCACACGAAAGGGCTATAATGCAACAACTGTTTGTTAAAATCAAGTGTTGACTATTCACTGAAAAAAGGGTAAAATAGATGATGTATGATTGGAATGATTTTATGAACGAAGTCAACACTGCCAAACTGAATCTTTCCTCGCTGAGCATTTTCAGAGGGATACTTTCGCGCAGCGTTCCAAAGGCATTCTACGACCTGCTGTGCGCCCTTGATAAAGCTCCCGAGGATTTTTTGCGGCTGTACGGCGAGTTTTTTGCGCTGATAAGCGAGCGCGGCTGCGCCGACAGGCTTGCCTACTCGTTTACCGAGGCGGCGCTTTACGACGAAAACTGCTTTACACGCTCGGCGGCGGGCGGAACCTACAGCGAGCTTCCAAAGGAAGTGCTTAAGGCGGTGCGCCGCGACTGTGAGGCTATTCTCTCGGCCGCCAATTTAACTTCGGAGCAGGTGCTCAAAGCTTACTGCCGCTATGACGAAATCGCCGAAGTTGCGGAAAATCTGCCCGTATGGCACAGCGGCGAATGCGCCGAAAGCTTCAAAATGTTTGACGGCTCGCTAAAGCGTGTTGCAGAATGGTACCGCCGGAACGGCTGCGGCATGTTCGCGCGCTACAAGGCTTTCATCTGGCGCGACGGCGATATTCAGCCCGTACTAAACTACGACACCATCGACGTAGACGACTTTACGGGCTACGAGCTTCAGCGCGGCAAGGTGCTTGCGAACACAGAAGCGTTTTTGGATGGCAGGTCATGCAACAACTGCCTGCTTTACGGCGATATGGGCACAGGCAAAAGCTCGACCGTTAAAGCGATGGCAAACGAATTCCGCACGCGCGGCCTGAGGATCGTTGAGATACCCAAGGAACGGCTTATGGAGTTCCCTCAGCTTGTTGACAAAATCGCTCATCTTCCAATGAAGTTTATAATTTTCATAGATGACTTGTCCTTTCAGCACCAAGACCACAGCTACACTGCGCTTAAGGCTGTTCTGGAGGGCGGTCTGGCGGCGCGGCCGTCAAACGCATTGATCTACGCCACCTCAAACCGCAGACATATCGTTAAAGAAAAGCTGTCTGACCGCTCGTTTGAGGTCGACGATATAAACACGCGCGACAACATGCAGGAAACGCTGTCGCTTTCAGACCGTTTTGGGCTTGCCGTTTGCTACACGGTGCCGTCCAAAAAGGAGTTTCTGGAAATCGTTTGCTCAATTGCGCGGCAAAAGGGACTTGATATTCCCGACGAGGAGCTTTGCGCCGGCGCGGAACGCTTTGCGCTCCGGCGCGGAGGGCGTTCGCCGAGATGCGCCAAGCAGTATGTTGAGTCGCTGTTTTGCTGATTTTAGATAATAAACGGAGGATATTATGAAAAAGATAGTTTCAATTCTATTGGCCGCTGCAACGGCAGTATCCGCTTCGGCGGTTCTTGCGGGCTGCAGCGATGAAAACTACCCTGTCAAAATCGCTAATTACACCATCGACAAAGAACCCGAAAATGTTGTGGCTCTCGATGCTGCCACAGCCGATATCGTTGCCTACATGGACTACGAAAGAAAGCTGGTGGGAAGAAGCAATTCCGTTTTTCAGGATGAGCTTAAGGGCATTGAAAACGTCGGCAGCGAAACAAATCCCGATATAAGCAAAATAACAAATTTGAGCTCCGACCTGGTATTTGCCAGCGAAACACTGAACGCTGAGGTTTCGGACGCGCTTAACGATAATGACGTTAAAGTATTTAAATTCCAGACGCCGGATAACCTGTCCGCTATAAAAACCAACTACGAAACAATAGGCAAGATCCTGGGCGGCAATAAGGACGGCTACAAGTGGGGCACGGCTTATTACGAAAAGTTCATAAGCAGCCTTGAAAAGCAAAAGCGCGAGGTTGAGGGCTTAAGCGGAACCGGCGCTCTTAAAACCATTTGCTACCTGTACCTCAGCGGCGAAAAGCTTGAAAAGCTCAACAGCGGATTTGGCGATATCCTTATGGGCTACACAAACTGCATAAATATCTCTACCGAAAAAGCAAACAACGAGGATATCGCGGCAACAGTCGCCAACGCTAATCCCAACTTTATTTTCTATGACAGCGAAGCTACATTAAAGGCTATCAAGGATAATCCCTCGCTCTCGAAAATCAATGCCGTTAAAAACAACAAAGTGCTTCAGATCCCGCTCAGAGAAATGTCTTTGCCGGGAGTTACGGCTGTAAAAACTTTGACCACAATGAACAACTTTATTTACGCCGATAAAAAGTCAACTCCCGACCAAACCGCTACAAATCCCACTTCAAACTCAAAGTACATCTCGCAGCCCACGACTCAGAGCGCTTCACAGCCCGCAACAACGGCTCCGGCTACTACGGCTCCCGCAACAACGGCTCCGGCAGAAGAGGATCTTTCATCAAAGTACAAGATCGATCTTGACGGTCTTTCGCTTAAGCGCGACGACGAGAACGACAACGTAAAGGCAATGCAGATCAGACTTGCCGATCTGGGCTACGTTAAGAACAACGACGATTATGTGACAGGCTACTACGGCGAGCAAACCGAAAAAGCCATAAAAGCGTTCCAGAAGAACAACGGCATAAAAGAAACCGGCACAGCCGACAACGCAACTTTAAAGGCTATGTTTATGTCCACCGCTAAAAAATCATAATAACACAACGCCGACAAAGGCTGCCGCAAATCGAAGGATTTGACGGCAGCCTTTTCTTTAGTTGATTTTATTGTTTTATTACTGCTTGCGGATAACGCCTGTGATTATTCTTCCGCAATAGCGGCAGCTGTAGTTTTCGGTTACAGCTCCTACTATCGGCGCGCCGCAGCCCGGGCAGCGGTCCTTTACGATCTGCTTGGCAAGCGCGATACACAGCTCGCCGCCGTGCTTTTCGGGCGTACATCCGCGAAGATAGCCTTCCTTTATTGCCTTGACTATATGCTTATACCGCGTTTCGGGCGTTATGGAGCTGAACGGATACTTCGCCTTTTGAATACGGTCGTACTCCTGCAGGCTCAAAAACGGCTTCGGCCATTGAGCGAACTCCCGGGCGTAGCCTTGAGCGGCTTCGAGGTTCAATATGCGGCTAAAGGTTATAGGAACCGTGAGGACTATCGCAGCTAAGGCAAACGCGAAAAAGATGATAGCGTTCAAAAGCCCCGACTGAAACAAATCATACGAGGTCATACTGCTTTTGAACATATCCCTGAAATACGGCTCGTTGTCATAGTTATTTACCATAGTCAAGAACACAATGAGAAAGATCAGGAAAAAGAACAGCTCAATGCCAAAAACAACGGCATAAGATATCCGCTTTGATTGAAGCGGAGAAGCCTCGTAATAAAACGGGGCATTTGGCTTGCGGCTCAGGTTATCGTTGATAAAGTAAAGGCGCTGACCTGATACGACCTGCGCGGTCAAATCGGAGCTGCCGCAATACGGGCACCGCCCCTCAAAGTAGACGCGCTTTTGCATCCAACCGCCGCAGCTGCGGCAGGAGCAGGTGACGGTTTTGCTGTAGAGCTCTATGATTTCGGGATAGCGATAGTTTATTGTTTGGATGATCCTGAAGTTTTGCATATACAGCGGGCGCAGAAGTTTGATACGGCTTTGTATCTGCGCCGGCGTTTTTCCCGTTATCTCCGCAAGCTCCGCGAAATCGACATATCCGTTAAGATCGCCTTCAAAATATCCGGAGAAAAACACCGCGTCGTTTATCAGCTTGCGCGATATTCGGGAGCAAGCGATCATCAGCACGCCGATATGGAAAAAGATGATCGAGCCCCAAAAGCTGCCCGCGCGAACGATGATTGACCAATCGCCCGAATACCCGACGATAAGCTGCGTCATAGCGGAAAATGAACCGGCCGTAAAGGCGACGCCCAAAATCAGCAATATGATATTTTTGACTTTTAAAAACTGAATCAATTCGTTTTTTAAATACATGATCTTACCTCAATCGCTTCATTTCTTCAGATTTTACCACAATTCCGGTATCAATGCAAGATTATTCTCAGCCAAACGGGCGATCCCCTATCAGCGCATTGCAGTCCTTATTATAATAGTTTTGGCACCCGAAATATCCGGGTGCCAAATAAAAGAATTACGCTTTCTGTTTTCCAAACTCAACATCATACTCCGCCAGATACATCTGCAAATATGTAGCGTCGTCGATATTGACTTTTCCGTCGCCGTTTGTGTCGGCGGCAAGCAAAGCGTCGCCTGAAAGCAGCTTATACTCCGAAACGTGGCGCTGGATAGCGAGTACATCGCGGATATCAAGCTTTCCGTCGAGGTTTACGTCGCCTATAACAACCTGATGCGCTCTTACGCGCCATGTATAAACGCTGCCGTCAGCCGCCCAGTCCGCCTGACCGCTGTACTGCTCGGGCGTCGCCAAAATCTGTACGGCGTTTTCACCCGCTCCCTCGGTATCAAGCCATGTGCGCGGATCAACAGTGAAGTAGCCGCCGTTAACGGTAAGAACAGGATAGTTCACAACATAGTCGCCCATGATATCGAATACCATCGTTCCGATCCGGACATTGTCGCTGATGGTCATATGAATCTCGGACGAATCGGGATCGGAGTAGATCATATGCTCTAAACGGTCAAACTCCGCGTCGCCGGAAAGATCGATATCAAGATTCGCTTCATCATTTCCGTTGTTGAACATAACAAGATCGGTAAAGTGACCGCCGCTGATGCGGAAGGTACCGCCGTCCGCGCCGATGAAGCCGCTGACGGTTCCGCCGGTGAAGTAATAGGTATCCTGTGTCCAAGGCTCAATATTCACGCCGATCGTGCCGCTTGAACGGAACACGCCGGGCGTCGTGCTGTCGATGCTGACGTCCGTTGGATTGAATACTTCTTCCACGTCGCCGTCGTTATATCTCCAGTAGGAGGTACCTCCGGTGAACGTACCCTGTACGTCGAAGGTGTGACCGTTCAGATCGAGGTCGATCCCCTCGTCGGTGTCGATCTCGAGCGTCTCGCCCTCGGCGACGGTCACATTCTGAAGCAAGGTGACTTTGGGCATAAGATACCACCTGAAAATCCAGCCCTCGGGCAGCGTGAGAGTGTCCGCATAGTAGGGTATCGCTGCCGCCGCGTTCATGGCGCCGGCGATGGTCGGATACCATGAAACGGAATAGATGAAATTCTCGTAGTTGTAATCATCGTCGTTGGCTCTATAGCGCTGTGTCACCGTCGCCGCGAACATCGCGGCGACAGAGTCGTCCGCGGTGAAAACGCCGCCGTTGTATACGGTGACACCGCCGCCCGTGAACGCGCCGTTTTCTCCCGAATCGATTATCATCAGATCGCCGTAAACGGTGATGATGCTTCCGTCGGTCACAGCCGCCTGAGTGCCGTCGAGGGTATAGCCGTTGAGGTCGATCGTTACGGTCACGTCTTCCGGAACATTCAGAGGCAGGCTGCCGATCGCCGCGGTGACGTCCTCTGTCAGGGTGATCGTGCCGGCGGCGGTTTGCAGCTGCTCGTTCAGCAGATCCCACGCGGTCGCGTCGCGCCAGATCGCGGTGAAGGTCATGTCCTCGGTGATCGTCAATTCATCGCCGACGTTGTAGACGTCGCCGTTATACGACCAGCCGCCGAAGTATTTGTTTTCGGGGTAGTTGAAGATGTACGCCGCGTGAGGAAGCGAATCTGTCGTTCCCGTGGCGAACGGAATGGGACCCAAGGTCGTGATAACGCCGTCGCCTCCGAGCTCCTCCTTGACAGTCGCGCCGTTTCCGTCGAGGGTCACGGTGGGCTTAAGCCTCGTGACCGCCGTGAAGGTGACGTCATCGGTGACGTAGTATTCATCGCCCTCTTCATAGGTGTCGTCGCCGAGCTGCCAATAGAGGAACTCTTTGTCATAGGACGCGAACAGGTCGTCAAAGTATTTCAGCTGTATCGTCGAATCCTTTTCCACCGCGACTCTCTGAGTCGCGCCGTCGAACTCATAGGTGACCTGATTCTGAGCGAGGACCGTGATCGTCAGCGCAAAGCCGGCGAAATTGTAGGAAGAATCGGAATGGAAGTAGATCCGCAGATAATTGCCTGTGCTCATCAGGGGATCATCATCGTCTATGCTGAAATTGCCTGAAATTTTTGAGTTTCCGAGTATATCACTGTTGGTGGCTGACGCTCCGTCGTAGAACCGCAGATAATCGTAACCGCTCTCGGTCTGACCGCTGCCGGTCACCGTTACAACCATATTCTCCGGAGCCTTGACGATGAGCACGCCGTCGTTGCTGCTGCTGTAGTTACCGTCAGCGCCGCCGCCGTCGTACAGCGTAAAGGAGAAGCCGGAGGCTTTTTCGGACAGATCGAGCGTGAGGTTGTCGTTGGGGTTGTTGACCGGCATCAGAGCGTAGTATCCGCCGCTGCCGTCTTCGTAAAGGATTTCAAGAACCGCGGTCATCACCGTCGGGTCGTTCGCGATATAAGGGTCGCCAGCCTGATACAGATCGCCGCTGAATTTCTCCTGCCAGCCGACAAAGTGCAGGCCGTCGGGCGGAGTGAAGAGATCGTTGAGCGCGGGAAGTGTGACGGTCGAGCCCTTCGCATAGCGGATCGCCTTATCCTCGCCGTTGCAGGAGTAGGTGATGCCCGTCGCTTCCTCCCAGATCGCCGTCAGGGTCTTGCTCTCGTTGAAGGTGACCGTAACAGGCCAGTAGACGTTCTCGCCGTCGGAATAGCCGCCGAAGATCTTTCCCTCGGGAGCGGTGAAGCCGTAGTCGGGCAGCTTAAACGGCACGCCCGCAAGCTGAGTGAGGGGTTCCATCTCGCCGCTGCCCTCGCCTGCGTCAAAGGAGACCGTGATCAGAGTATCGGGATCGATCAACGTGACGGTAAGCTCAAAGCCCGTTGTGTAATACGAGCTGTCGGAGCAGAAGCGCGCCTTGACGCTGTTTGCGGATGAGTAAACCTCGGGAATAGCGGTGTTGGAATCGGCGCTGTAGCTCTCCGCACCGAGAGGCGTTTCCATATCGGAATCATAAATAACAAGATAATCGCGGCCGCCCTCGGATTTGATGCTGCCGCTGAGCTGCAGAACGCAGCCCTCGGGCGCGGTGATCGTCATGCTGCCGTCGCAGTTGTTGGTGTAGCTGCCGTTCGCGCCGCCGTTGTCGTAGAGCTTGAAGGTGAAGCCGTTGGACTTATCCGACAGGTCGAGGGCAACGTCCTGATCCTCCGGCATCAGCGCGTAATATCCGCCGCTGCCGTCCTCGATCAGAATGGGCAGATCAGTGAACTCAGCGGTGTAGGTAGTGTCAACCGTCGCGGTAAAGCTTGTACCGGCAGGATAAGCTTCGCCGTCGATGCTGCTTCGCCACTGCTTAAATTCTTTTCTGTAGGGCAGCTTGTCGAATTTGGTGCCGTAGGACGAAAGCGTGCCCGTGTTGCCCTTTCGGTATTCCACGACCGAGGTCTGCCCGCCGCTCTGATAGGTGATGATGATCTTTTCTATGTAAACCGCCGTCAGGTGCAAATCCTCGGTCACGGTGATCGCGCTGTTTGCCCTGTATATATTTGTGCCGTCAGTGTAGTAGTCAAAGAAGGTCTTTTCGGGCAGCGTGAAGCCGCAGTTCGGGATATAGATCCTATCGCCCGGGAGCAATACGATGTCGTCCATCGTTCCGCTGCCCTCGCCGGGATCGAAGGAGACCGTAACGAGCGATTCGGGACGCGTGACGGTGACTTTAACATCGACGCCTCGCCGGTTGGTGCTGCCGTCTGAGGTGAAGCGGATCGTTGCGGAAGTTCCCGTGGAATACATTTTGCCCGTGTTCGGATTGCCGCTGAATGTGCCGAGCGTCTGTGCGTCGGAGGAATCGCCGTCATAAACATAAAGGTAGTCGTAGCCCGATTCGGTATTGACGTCGCCTGAGATCTGCAAGATGCAGCCCTCGGGAGCGATGACCGTGACGGAGCCGTCACAGCCGTTCGCGTAGTTGCCGTTAACGCCGCCGTTATCGAATATCCAGAGGATATAGTCCTCGCACTCGCCGCTCAGGTCAGCGACGACGGAGGTGTTCTTCGGCAAGATCGTGTAGTTTTCGTAATTAGCGTAGGCGGTGCCCGCTTCGCCGTGCATGATCACCGGCTCTTCATCAATCACCGCCGTAAAGGTCACGTCCTCCGTGACGGTGAAGGAATCGCCCGCCGCGTACAGCGTTTCGCCGTTCTGCCAGCCCATGAACTGCATTCTTTCGGGGAGCGTAAACAGGGAGGTGAAGGCAGGCAGGTCGATCGCGGCGCCCTCGGCAACGTCAGCTGTCTGTGTATTGTCGCCGTAAGCATAAGTGACGGTAGACTTGTTCGCATACACCGCTGTGAGTGTTTTGTTCTCGCTGAGTGTGATGACGTCGTTGGGCAGATAAGCATTCTCTCCGTCTGTATAGTGAGAGAACATCTTGTTTTCAGGGGGAGTGAACGTACACGCCGGAACGGTGACATTCTCGCCCGGAAGAACGCAGATCCTGTTCATCGTTCCGCTGCCCTCTCCCGGTTCGAAGTACATGGTCGCAAATGACGAGAGATCACAGACCGTGACCGTCAGATCAAATCCGCCTCTGGTGGCAGAGTAGTCGGAATAAAAATATACCCTGAGGACATTTCCGGTCGTGTATTTTGTATTGATCGTAAAATTATAGTCGTATTTATTCTGTCCGATGACGGTGTTGGTATCTCCGTCGTAAAGCCTCAGGTAGTCGCAGTCGCTTTCCGCCGAGCCACTGCCGCTGAAACTGAGCAGACAGTTTTCGGGAGCGACGATACGCAGATAACCGTCGCAGTAATTGGAGTAATTGGATGAAGCGCCGCCGTCGTCGTAGACATGGAACGAAAAGCCGTTCGCCTTGTCCGACAGGTCGAGCGTGTCCGTGCCGGTCGCAGGCATAAGAACAAATTCATTCCCTTCGCTGTCGGGCTGCAGCTGCACCTGCGCCGCAAGGGCAGTCATCGGCGCTGATGAAATAATCAAAAGGACTGCCAGTAAGATCGCCGTCAGCTTTGATAAGGATTTTCTCTTCATATGACACCTCCTATGTGATACACAAAGTTGCTTTATTTATAGTTGTTTGTTATATTAAATTATAACAAACCCACAAAAGATAATCAACCTCTTTGGAATAAGCGGCATAATATTATTCACAAACGGTTATTGCACAAAAAACATCCCCTTCGGCACACAGTTTGAACTGCCGAAGGGGCTTTGGAATTATTGATTTGTTGCCGCGGCAGCTTGACGCTGCACCCGGCGCGCCTTTGGAAAATCGGCTCTATATTAAAGCTCGGCATAACGGCGCATCCGAACGCGTGAGTAATGGTGAGGTTTAACAGCATAACCCCGGGAGCGCGGATTGGATGGAACGTTACGTTCCCGCAAATCGCCCCGTCGTGGCAACGACCGTAAAACTCAGCTTCCGAAGTCTTTTGCTTCTTCGCCTATATTGTATTTGTCGTTAAACTGCGCCAATTCACGTTGGATAGCAGTCACGTCGAAAACGCTCATGCCGCTGCCGTCAACGTCGCAGTGCCTTGTGATCGCGCCGCCTTCGTCTGATTCAAACTCTGCCAGCACGCGCTGGATAACGGTCACGTCGAGGATAGTCACATATCCGTCGCCGTCTGCGTCGCCGATAACATACGGCTCATATATCCTGAAAGTCACAGGCACAGCACCGTCGTCAAAATTCAGCATAAGCCTGTGTGTTCCCAAGCTTAGATCAACAAGCTCGGATCTGCCGATTGTAAACAAGCCCTCGCGCAGCAGCATATTGCTCTCGACATTTGAGCCGAGGTATTGTCCGTCCGCCGTAACCGAGCCTATCACCGACTCCGAATCCGTCCGGATTTTTATTCCCGACGCTCCCTTGCGGTTCCACTCGATATCGGTATTCTCGGCGATGATTTCCTTTTGCTCAAGCGGCGCTTGCGCGTCGTATTCAACATACGCCATTACACGGTCGCTGTTTTTGGCAAACGGCTGTCCGCGGAATTCCTCCTCAACATCCAAATCGATACGGCGGGTAATAACCTGACCGCCCGAGTTGCCGTTTGTATAGGTCAGAACATGGGTGTCCGTGTCATAGTCGACCACTATGCCGACATGGTCGAACCATTCGCCCGAGGCGTCCCACGAAAAGAAGATAAGGCCGCCCGGCCGGTAGGGGATCTCGAATGGGTCGGCGTCTACATGGAAATAGGTGTTCCATGAGTATTTATCAAGCTTGTGGTGCGCCTTTGGGGTGTAATAAACGCCCTTTTGATCAAAGTTGAAGGACATGATCCATGAGTCGGCGTCAAACTCGATCCTCGGCTCGGCAAAGTACGAATAATAGTACCGCTTTAGCCGCTCGTCGTCGTTGTAGCCCGCCTGGTACAGGCACCAGCTTGCAAAGATCGCGCACCAGTCGCAGTCAAGGTACTGTGAGCTTTCGCCCCTGTCCATAATATAGCGCTGCGCCCAGCGTGTGTATTCGGTGTTGCCGGTCTCGCTTGCGTTCATTCTGAGCTCGGCTCCCGTCCACAGCAAGCCGTCGGCTCTTGCCTGCTCGATGTCAACACCTGCGGTCGAGTAGTTTTTATAGCCCTCCTGCGACAGCGCCACAGCCAAGGTCTTTTCCATTGCGGATTTTCCTGCACTGTTTTCAAGTGCGGCAGTCAGTTTTTCGTAATATGGCGAGGTCTGATACTCAGGCGAATATTTAAAGTCATCCTTAGCTGACGCCGAAGGAACGGCAAAGGTAACTGAAGCGAGCACCGCCGCAAGCGATAAAGCCACTCCGGTAATACGGTTTTTTATCATATTCCCCTCCGATTTTTCTGAGCAGCTTCGCTTTCGACCTTCTTTTTAAGCTCCTCTCTGCCTACGGCGAGCATGAGCTTGATGCGGTTCTCCTGGTTTACCTTGGGAGCGCCCGGATCGTAGTCGATGGTGACTATATTTGCGTTGGGCTTAACCTCTTTGATCCTGCGGATAGCGCCCTTGCCGTTGATATGGTTGGGCAGGCAGCCGAAGGGCTGTGTGCATACGATGTTTTCGTAGCCCGTCTCGGCAAGCTCAAGCATTTCGGCGGTGAGCAGCCAGCCCTCGCCCATTTTGCTTCCGTAGCCGATAACGCCCTTTACAAGCTCTTTGGTGTGGGCGTATTTGTGCGGCGGAACAAAGTTAAAGCGCTCGGCGGACTCTATCATAAGGGTCTCAAGGCTTGTAAGGTAGTCGAGAAGCCGCTTGCAGAACTCGTACTTTATGCGGCTGCCGCCGAACATCTTGTAGTCCTCGATCCGGTTGTCGACCTTGAACGACGCAAATCCCATAAGCCCGGGCAGACAAACCTCGCAGTCCTGTTCGGCGAGAAATTCCTCAAGCCCGTTGTTAGCCATTTTTGAGTATTTAACGTAAATCTCGCCTACAACGCCGACCTTTACCTTGGGAACGCGGTTGAGCTCGATTTTTGAGAAGTCTTTAGTGAGCTTGTGCAGGTTTTCGTCTACCTCCTCAAGCGAGTAGCCCTTGCCGTCGATGAGCAGTTTTGATATCCTCTCGCTCCAGCGCTCTACAAGCGCCATGGTCTCGCCCTTGTTTACCTCATAGGGCTTGGTCTGGTTTGACAGCAGCATAAGCTGGTCGCCGTAAACAAGACCGCCCACAAAGCGGCGTATAAGCGGAAGGGTAAGCGAAAAGCCGCTGTTTTTCTCCATTCCGAAGCTGAGCGAAATAACGGGCACAAACGCGAACCCCGCTCTTTTAAGCGCCTTTCTGAGCAGGTGGATGTAGTTTGAGGCTCGGCAGCCTCCGCCTGTCTGGGTGATCATAAGCGCGGTTTTATGAACGTCGTATTCGCCGCTCTGGAGCGCGTTTATGAACTGCCCGATAACAAGCAGCGCGGGATAACAGGTGTCGTTGTGAACGTATTTTAAGCCTGTCTGGGCGATTTCGGGTCCCGTTGTTTCAAGCAGCTTGCAGTTGTAACCGAAGCTGCGGAAAACGCTCGCCAAAATGCGGAAGTGGATAGGAGCCATGTTGGGCATAAGAATAGTGTAGCCCTCGCGCTTCATCTGCTTGGTAAACATCAGGCGCCCTGTTTTTTTGTCGTATTTTAATTCAGCCATAATTCAATCCTTTTTGAAAGCATCAATCGTTTTCAATAGCCGCAAGCAGGCTTCTGATTCTGATTTTGACCGCGCCCAGATTGGTGATTTCGTCAATTTTTATCTGTGTATATATTTTATTCTTGCTCTCGAGTATCTCTCTGACCTCGTCGGTGGTGATAGCGTCAACGCCGCAGCCGAACGAAACAAGCTGAACAAGCTCCATGTCCTTTCTGGTTGTTACGTATTTCGCGGCGGCATACAGCCTTGAATGGTAGGTCCACTGGTTCAGCACATGGGTGCGGAACGCGTTTACGCGCGGCGATACAACATCCTCGCTTACGATCGCCACGTCAAAGCCCGCAATGAGCTTGTCGATTCCGTGGTTTATCTCAGGGTCGACGTGGTACGGTCTGCCCGCCAGCACAAAGATCTTCTTGCCCTCTTTTTCGGCGCGCTCGATTATCTCGTCGCCTTTTTGGCGCACCTTTGCCATGTAGGCGTCATATTCCTCATAAGCCTTCTTAGCCGCAACTCTGACCTCGTTTAAGGTGAGGTCGGGGAAGTAGAACGACAGCCGCTCGTAAGCCTTCTTGGGGAAGTCCTTGGGACGGTGAATGCCGAGGTACTCCTTGATGAAGTTGACCTTGCGGATATCCTTCATGTTGTTCTTGATGACCTCGGGATAGTAAGCAACTACGGGGCAGTTGTAGTGGTTATCGCCAAGGCGCTCGTCAAAGTTGTAGGAAAGGCAGGGATAGAAGATGTTTTCCATGCCCTCGTCGATAAGCGTCTGTACATGGCCGTGCATAAGCTTTGCCGGGAAGCAGACGGTGTCGCTCGGAATGGTCTGCTGACCGCGCTGGTAAAGCTTTCTTGATGAAGCGGGCGAGTGGTGGACTTCAAACTTAAGCTCGGTGAAGAAGCGGTACCAGAACGGGTAAAGCTCGTACATGTTAAGTCCCATGGGTATGCCCAGCTTGCCGCGCAGTCCCTCAACAGGCTTGTAGCTGTTGAGGAGCCTCAGCTTGTAGTCGTACATATTCAAATCGGACGACGGCGCTTTTTTGGTTATGGGGCGCTCGCAGCGGTTGCCCGCGATAAAGCGCCTGCCGCCTCCGAAGGAGTTTATTGTCAATCTGCAGTTGTTGTTGCAAAGGCCGCAGTTTGTTACCTTAATTTCATGGACAAAGTTCTTTAAGTCCTCGGCGTTTGATATCTTGCTTTTGCCCTCGCCCTTTGACTTGCGCTTGGCGTACAGAGCCGCGCCGTAAGCGCCCATAAGACCTGCAATGTTCGGGCGCACAACCTGGGTGTCCATTTCCATTTCAAACGCTCTTAAAACGGCGTCGTTAAGGAAGGTTCCGCCCTGAACAACTATCCTCTTGCCCAGCTCGTCGGGGCTTGAGGCCCTTATTACTTTATAGAGCGCGTTTTTGACGACGCTCAGCGAAAGACCCGCCGAAATATCCTCAATAGTCGCGCCGTCCTTCTGAGCCTGCTTTACGCTGGAGTTCATAAATACCGTGCAGCGCGAGCCCAAATCAACGGGGCGCTTGGCAAAAAGGCCGAGCTTTGAAAACTCCTCTATCTCATAACCGAGGGCATTTGCGAAGGTCTGCAAAAAGCTTCCGCAGCCCGATGAGCATGCCTCATTGAGGAAGATATTGTCGATTGCGCCGTTGTGAATTTTGAAGCACTTTATGTCCTGGCCGCCGATGTCGATAATAAACTCAACGTCTGGCATGAAATACTTTGCGGCGGTGAAGTGAGCAATAGTCTCAACAATGCCGTAGTCAACATCGAACGCGTTTTTGATTATGTCCTCGCCGTAGCCTGTGACAGCAGATGAAACGACGTTCAAATCGGGATTGACGGCGTAAACCTCCTCCAGGAAAGCCTTGATTATCTCAACGGGATTTCCCTTGGAGGGAAGATATTTTGAAAACAGCAGCTCGCCCTGCTCGTTGAGCACAACGCCCTTAACGGTGGTGGAGCCCGCGTCCATGCCTATGTAAGCCTTGCCGCGGTAGCCCTTAAGCTCCTTTTGCTTTACGTCGGCTTTGGCGTGGCGCGCCGAAAACGCTTCGTATTCCGCCTCGCTCTCAAACAGCGGACTGTTAAAGGCAAAGTTGCCCGTGGCGCTGTAGTTCTTAACTTTATCAATAACCTCGTCAAAGTCAATCGGCTTTTCGGCGCAGAGAGCCGCGCCTGCCGCGACATAGTACAGCGAGTTTTCGGGGCAGATGCCCTTTGTTTTAAGAGTGCGGTCAAAGCAGTTTCTAAGCTCGCTCATAAAGGTAAGAGGACCTCCGAGGTAAACTATCTGTCCCTCGATCTCTCTGCCCTGGGCAAGTCCCGCTACGGTCTGGCTCACGACCGCGTTGAAAATGCTCTCCGCGATGTCGCTTTTGCGCGCGCCCTGATTGAGCAGCGGCTGGATGTCGGTTTTGGCAAAAACGCCGCAGCGAGAGGCTATTGTATATGTCTTTTCGTATTGCTTTGCGAGGCCGTCCATCTCCTCAAGAGGAACGTTGAGCAGGGTGGCCATCTGGTCGATAAACGCGCCCGTACCTCCCGCGCAGGTTCCGTTCATGCGGACCTCCATGCCGTTTGTCAAAAACAGTATCTTGGCGTCCTCGCCGCCCAGCTCGATAACAACGTCGGTGCCGGGAATAAATGTATTGGCGGCAACTCTGGTGGCGTAAACCTCCTGCACAAACTCAATTCCGCAGTCCTGGGCAACGCCCATGCCCGCCGAGCCCGAAAGCGCTAAGGGAGCGTTCTCAACGCCTTCTATCTCACCGCGTACGCGATTCAATATTTCGGCGATTTTGTCGGTAATTTGAGAAAGGTGCCGCTCGTATGTGCTGTAAATCAGCTTGTTTTCATCGTTTAAAACAACGCACTTTATAGTGGTTGAGCCTATGTCAAGTCCTACCTTCAAAATAGAGCCTCCCAATATCCATTTAACTTATCTTTAAATCTAAATAATATCTTTAACTACCCCAAATATGCCGCGCTTTACGGAAAAAAGGTTGCTGTGTGTTCCGCAGTCCAGCATAACAAGCACCAATCCGCGTTCCTTGTTGACGCAGAGCGCCGCCTTATACGGCGGAAGATTCCCCTCATGATATATAAAGCCGCTCTCGTCGGGGATGACGCCGTAGCCGTAGCCGCCGCTGTGATCCTGAGTCATAAGACTGACTACGTTATCGGACAGCACCTTGTTGTCTATAAACTCCTGTCCCCATTTTTCAAGGTCAACGGCGTTTGAGATCATGTCGGCACAGCCGCAGCAAATGCCCTTGTAGCGGAACCACTTGTAATCCTCGCCTTCTTTTTCAACAACGCTTCCGCCGTTCCATGTGTCGCCGAAGCCCGTTGAGGTCATGCCGAGAGGGGCAAGGAATTTCTGTTCAATATATTCTTCGTAGGGCATGCCCGAAACCTGAGTCACGATTTCGCCGAGCAACAGATAGTTGGTATTGCAGTAGTAATTCTGCGAGCCGGGTGTAAACAGCAGGCTGCGGTCAAATATCCAGTTTTTTATTATTGCGCTGTTGGCTTGCGCTGAGTTGTCCGTGCTTATGCCGTAAGCCTCCTCGGGCGAAGCTATGCCATCCGCCATAACCATGTAGTCGGGAATACCCGAGCGCATACACATAAGCTGGTGAATTGTGATTTCGCCCGAGTGAGAGTATTCGGGGAAATACTGCTCTATAGAGGAGTTGATGTCGAGCTTGCCCTCCTCGTAAAGCGTCAGCACAGCCGCCGCGGTGAATTGCTTTGAAACCGAAGCGACGCGGTACAAATCGTTGATATCGCCGCCGGTGCTGTATGTCACTGCGCCGTTTTCCGTCAAATAGGCGACGCCTTCGTAACTGAACTCATCAATGCTGCCCTGAACATAGCCTGCAAGCTCGGAATCGGCGCTGTTTGTTTTGCCGCTCTGCTGCCCGGTTGTATCGGGGTTTGTTATGTCGCCCCTTGTAACGGGCTCGGTTGAGGCTGAGCCGCTTGAAAGAGCAGGGGTTGAGTCAGCTGTTGAATCAGAGGCTGATGAGCTGTTTTTATCACCGCAGCCCGAGACCGTTGCCGCCGCAAACGCAGCCGTCAGCAAAAGCGCCGCAAGTCTTTTAATTCCTCTGTTCTTCATGGAGTCACCTACGTTGATTTATTTCTACAGGAGATATACCTCCCCAAATTACACATATCAATTAATTATAATATCTTTCATTATTTTTGTCAATCTTTTTATTTCTTTTTCCGAAACAAAAAGATTTTCTAAGAATTTTTCCATTTTTTTCCGCTTTAACGCCGCAAAACTATTAAACTATAGGCAACACCGCGCGATTTGCGTACTGCCTGCCGGTTCAGCCGACAAGCGCCGCAACGCGCAGCTTTTCGCTCATGTAAAAATAATAGTTTACAACCGTGATCCCGATCGGAACAAAACAGAACCAAATGCTGAAAACTCCCAGCCAAACGCTTATCAAGCCTGCCATAGCCGCTCCCGAATTAAACGACAGCAGCGTAAGCCAGTAAAAGAGCGCCTTTGCGCCCGTTGACTTGTCGCGGTTTAAAATGTAATTCGTCGTTAGCATTGAAGCCTGACGAACGTTATTCGACGAAAATATAGTTGAGCTTGAATTGCCCGCGGCGTTTTTAAACGCGTTCCACTGGATCGGCGCGATGAAAATTATCGGGTAACAGGCGAAATAATCATTGCGCACATAGGGAATTGCCCCGACCGCGATAACCGCCGCCGAGGTACAGATAAGGCTGATGATCTTCATGCTGATTTTTACTTTGCGCCTTACAAGGACGTAAAAAACATTTCCGCCGCAGTAAATCAAAAAGCTGAGAACCATAAACCATATAAAGGTAAGGTCTCCCCTGCACAGGTCAAGCACCATTTTGATAAGGTTGCCCGTCTGGGCGTTTCCCATTATTTCCATGTGATTAAAGACGGTGTACCCTGCCAAAAAACCGCCTATCAGCGAGGCGGAGTAGTGGACAAGCTTTTGCCGCTGAATTATCTTTTTCATCTCAACATTCCCTATCTGTCCCTAATTCCTTTTGATACAGCAAAGGCGACCTTTGAGGCCGCCTTTAATATTATTTTACCGCTATCTTTCCGCAAGCGGAGAATATTCTTTTTCCGTGGATATGCTCATATATGCCGGACGGATGAACTTGCCCGCGTTTATAAGCT
>CAZVSQ010000001.1:0-71533 GCA_964629925.1 uncultured Ruminococcus sp. | reverse complement strand
CCAGCCTATCTAACTCCGTTAAAAATATTTAATAAATTTCCCTATTTATCATATTTATACTCTTTTTTATTAGTCTAATTCTCCTTTTATTTTCTTGTTATATATAAAAATTTTTTAAGAAGAATTAATCATCATTGATCAAAATTCCTTATAAATGATGATTTTTATTTTATATATATATTATAACAAAAATTTTCATAAAAAACAAACAGAGGTATTTAAGCAATTTATTATAATATATTTTTTATAAAATACAAATATTTATTATTAATACCAGGTTATCTAATAATTATTGATTTTCTTACTTTTTCTTTTTCTCGCTTGGTGAACAGCTTGACGAGATACCCCTAAAAATCTTCCAATCTAAGCATATGAATCAAAATATGTGTTATCAATTTTACAAATAATGGGTTTAATTTTTATTGTTTGTAAAATCTATTCTTTTCCAGTAAACACCTTAAAATAGTATTCATTATATCTTTTTTTATTTAAATTTTTTGATATTATTTCTTTTGAATATCCGCACTATTTTTCTAAATCTATAATATTTGAAAAACTATTTATTATTTTCCCATAAATATCATAATAACAAAAAATTTTTTGTTTTTTTAATTTTTCCTATTGTATTTTTTTAAGTCTCTAATTATATTTTTTTATTATATTTGGGTTTATATTTAAAAAATCAATGTTGGTCTAATTACTTTTTGTAAAAATTAATATTTTTTCTTTATCGTCATCTTGTTTTTTTCGATTTCTAGTATTATTATTACAAATCTATTTTAAAAAGAATCCTTCCTATTTAGCAATTTTTAACCAATCTTCTATTAAATAAAATTTTATATTACCTTTTTGATAATTCATTAAATCAACAGCAAAAATACCATTCTATTTTAATGAAATATAACAATTTTTAATAGTCGGTCTGACATAATATTCAAGCCAATCTTCATACTAAGGGAATTTAACAATAGATTGAGTTGGTTCATCACTATACCTCTATAAGTCAAAAAAAGGAGGACACGAAAACGCAAAATCTATTTTTTCTTTTGGAATAAAATTTTCTGACCCCTATTTATATATCTAAAAAGAACCTGTTCGATTAGTTATCCCTTCAATTATTTGACCTAATTGTAATAAATTATAATAAGTATCTGAATTTGGCTATACTGCAATATATTTATAATTATTATTAGAAGACAATGCTCCTAACATTCTACCGCCAAATCCCGAACTATAATCATAAATAATTCCATTTTTAGGACAAAATCTTTCATAAATTGCTTTCGCCCTAATTGGTAAGAAATTAGTCCCTGTATTCCACATATATTTACCTCGTGAAAAAAATGCGGTCTTTAATGTATATAATTTTCTATTTTTAAAATAATCTAATAAACATTTAAATAACTTTTCATCATCATAGAAAGTATCATAAATAGATGTATTACTTTTATGTCCTGCTGTAATATGATGTAAATTTGGAAATAAAAAATCCAGTAAAGCGGATCCTTGAGTCGCTTGAGTAGTTAAATTGTCATTCTAATCAAAATAAACATCATTTTTATTTATAACAGATAAAATTTCTTTTTTTATTCCTTCTTTATTATAATAAAAAATAGGAAAAATATTAATTTTCCTAATTTCTTTAATAAAATTTTTTACTATATTCTCTTGTTCTTGCTAAGGTAATAAAATAAATTCTTGTGGATTTGGAATCTAATAATTTTTAATTAAATCTTCATAAGCATCCTATTTTTCTTTAGTTGCCTAATATTCCCATTTATATTTACGATTTTCCATACTTTAATTCTCCTTTTTTTATAATATTATTATAACAAAAATTTTTATAAAAAACAAACAGAGGCATTTAAGCCTCTGTGTTATTTATTATATATTTACCATCTACATTAAGAATTTGAACTGCATTTCCATAATATTCAACCCAAGTATTGGGGTATGATATTTTGATAAAAGTTCTTCTGCCTTTTTTAAAGAATTCATTCCTATATTTATATTGCAATTTTCGCAATGTAAATGCCAAGGAGTACGGCCCCATTCATCAAAATGGAAATGAACTTCTTTTTGACAGGTAGGACAATATAAAACTTCTTTTTGACAGGTAGAACAATATAAAACTTCTTTTTGACAGGTAGAACAATATAATATTTTTGATATTAAAACTTTACCCCCGATTGAATATTTGATTTTATCATTATATTACCAAAACTTGTTCTACTTAATAAAGGAAGTTCTGTGGCAGAAATGCATATAGAATTAGGTTTACCGATTAATAAAATATTATCAGTAGGCTTTATAATTGTAGCTATTGCGATTTCTCCATAAACCATTGTAGGTTTATAAATAACAATGCCTTTTCCTGCTCTGCCTTGGATAGCAAACTCTTTAATTGAAGTTTTCTTTCCATATCCTTTAGTTGAGATAATTCCAACTTCATCTGTTTCAGAAGTAATTGGCAATCCTGCGATAAGTTCGTCACCATCATCAAGTTTAATAGTTTTTACACCTGCCGCAATTCTTCCAATAGAATTAACAAGTTTAGACTCAAAACGAATTGCCATACCTTTTTTAGTGATAACAAGAATTTGTTCTTCATTTAAAAATTCAACATTTACTATTGAATCTCCTTCATTTATTTTGATTGCCGCAATTCCTGTTCCTCTTTTTACTTTTGTATATTCTTCAAGTAATGTTTTTTTCATTAAACCATTTTTTGTAAAGAATACTACATATTTTGCAGTTGAGCTTCTTGCAAGAGATGTTATTGCAATGATTTCATCATCTGCGTCTATTTTTATAAGAGTATTAACATTAATACCTTTTGATGAATTTGTTCCAACAGGAACATCATCAACTATCATCTTAAACATTTTTCCTTTACGAGAAAAAAGTAAAAGATTATCAATAGTATTAGTTGATATTGTAGATAATATAGCATCATCTTTTGTTTTTACGCCTTTTCCATTTTTTCTTTGAACCTTAAAGCTACTTACAGGAACTCTTTTAATATCTCCAGTTTGAGAAAGAATAACTACTACATCTTCAGGAATAACTTCTTCAATGATTTTTTCTTCTGGCTTTATATCAATTTGAGTAAGTTCAGTTCTGCGGGCATCACCATATTTTTTATTAATTTTTTGAAGACGGTCTAAAAATATTTCTTTTTGAATAGAAATGTTTTGAATAATATTATTACAACTTTCAATAGTAGAAGTTAAAGATTCTTTTTCTTTATTTAGCTCTATTTTTTCTAATTTTGCTAATTTTCCAAGTTTCATTTCAACAATTGCTTTTGATTGATTTTCAGTAAAGTTATATTTTATTATCAGTTGTTGAATAGCATCTTGTACACTATTACTTTTCTTAATTAAATTAATAATATTGTCTATATCTTCTAATGCCTTAATTAATCCCAAAACAATTTCTAATCGTTTTTTTGCTTTATTTATTTCATATTCATTTTCTTTTTTTATGCACAATAAATTATGCTCTATATATATGTCAAGATAATCTTTTAAATTTAAAAGCTGTGGGGTTTTCCCGACTAAAGCATATTGATTGGCATTATAATTTTTTTGTAAATTTGTTTTTTTATAAAGCTGATTAATGACAGAAGAAGGATTATTTTCACATTCAATTTCAATTAATAAATGTTTTTTGTCGCTTTTATTTGTAATATTTATTATTCCAATTATTTCATCTTTTTTTATAAGTTCTTTAATTTGTTCTATTAAAGGTTCAACATAAACTTGATAAGGAATTTCTGTAATTTTTATTATATTTGATTCAATATGTATTTTTGCCCTTAAAATGACTTTTCCTTTTCCTGTTTTATATATTATAGGAAGATCTTTTTTATTTATAATAATTCCACCAGAAGGAAAAGAAGGAGCGATATTATTATAATCAATTTCATTATCATTAATATATTTTACAATAATATTTGTTAATTCATTTAAATTATGTGGTAACCATGTGTTGGCAATTGTAGAGCCAATACCTTGACACCCATTTATCATTAATCTTGGAATGATTGCGGGAAAAACTTCCGGCCATTCATCATCTTCGGAAAAATTTAGTTTCATAGGAACATTATGTTTTTTAATATTATATAAAATTCCTTCTTCTGTAATTTTTGATAATCTTGCTTCGGTATACCTGCTTGCTGCAGGTTCTCCACTAATTTGAATAGAACCATTTGCCCCATGCCAATCTACTTCTGGTAAATTATTTATCCAAGACTGAGACATTCTTGCAAAAGTGTCGTATATTGCTGTGTCTCCATGCGGCCACCATGAAGCAATTGTTCCTCCTGAAATTTTTGCTGATTTTACATGGGGTTTAGAACTGGTATATCCTTTAACAAACATTTCCCATAAGCAAGCTCGTTGACCAGGTTTTAATCCATCTCTTGCGTCTGCAAAAGCGCGTTGACAATTGGCCTCATGAGAAAAATCAATAAAATTTTGAGATATTTCTTTATCCAATAGAATAGTATTCATTTTCATTCTCCTTTGTTAAAATAAAATGACTTGTTAGTGGAATCAAATCCTAAAATAAAAAATCTTTATTATATGGGATACGAATTAAAGGAATATTATTATCAAAACAGTATTGATTTTTTATTAAATCTCGTTCTCTAATTTCTTTTAATGATTCCCATTGACTTTTTTTAAAATGTTGTTTTCCATCGTACTATATAATATACTATTTTTTTACAAAAAAATCAAATCTATATTGTTTAAATAATATTTTTTCTTTTTCAAAAGGAATATTATTTTTTCTTAAAAAAGTTATAATTTTTTCTTCTCCATAAGAATTTGTGTTACATCCACAACTTTTAACATCTCCATTTAATAGATATGCTAATTCTTTTTCACAAAATTGTCCACAATCACATTTACATTTCCAAATATATGTATGACAACCTTTTTTATTAGTTTTTTCAATTGCAGTTAATTTTCCAAAACGTAAACCTGTAATATCTTTTGAATAAGGAGATTTTATTTTTTTTAAATTTTTTAAGGAGCTACATTGTTTACACATGGAAATTGGATTTGGTTCATTTAATCTACTACCTCGAACTGTCCAAATATTTTTGCATATTGGGCACTAACAGTCCCAATATGCTTCATTTTTTGATAATGATTGTGGTTTATTGTAAGAGATTACTTTTACGCCTGTTGATAATATTCCCTATCTATTTTTAATCCGAGTCATTAGCTTCCTCCTCATGACGTAATAAAAATTCTCTTCGAGGGGGTACGTTTGGACCCATTAATGTTTCAATTAGTTTTTTTGTTTGCTCTTTATTCTCTACAATTAATTGTAATACATTTCGAGTTGTTTCATTTAATAACGCTTCTGCCAATTCATCGGAATCTTGTTCTCCAAGTCCTTTATTTCTATTTATTTGAAATTTTTCTCCTTGATGTTGCATTTTATATTCTTGTAAGGCATTTTCATCTTTTAAATAAATATATTCATTTTTTTTCGTTGTGACCCTGAATAGAGGAGGCATTGTTGTATATAAATGACCATTTAAAATCAATTCGGGACAGAGCCACCAAAATAATTCAATAAGAAGATTTCTAATGCTTGCCCCATCTGGATCAGCGTCTGCACAAAGTAAAATCTTACCATATCTTAATTTTTTAATATCATATGTTAATTTTCCTGTTTTTGAATTTAACTCTAATCCAATTGCTCTTATAATATTAATTACTTCTTGATTTGCCAACACTTTATCAAGGTTATTTTTATAGGCTGCAATAATTTTTCCTCGTATTGGAAAAATTGCATGAATTTCTGAATTTCTGGCTTCAACCAATCCACTTGCTGCAGAATCCCCTTCTGATATTAGTAATTCACATTTTGTTCTATCTTTGCCCCAGCAATCAACTAATTTTGTTGGCATATTTAACATTAGATGTTTTTTATCCTTTGGCAAAATCTTTCTTGCAGCTTCTCTTGCCTTTTTTGCGGCATCTCTTGCTTTTCGTGCGGCGGTTGCTTTTTCAAAAATAAGTTTAATATCTTTTTCGTTTGATTCAAACCATTCTCTTAAAGCCGTTGCAATAGCAGAAGTGAAGGGTGACATATCAATTTTTACAATTCTTGATTTTGTCTGCGCATCATATGATATACCAGGGGCAGTTAAATTAAATGCAATAAACATTCCTTCTTGAATATCATCGCCGCCTAAATTTTCATCTTTTTCTTTTAACCATTTTTTCTCTTTAAAAAACCTATTAAATTCTCTGGTTATGATGGTTTTAATTTGAGTAATGTGCGGACCTGAGTCAGTTTCACCTGTATTAACATAAGAAATCATATTTAATGAATATTTTGATGTATAGGTAAGAACCATATTAAGTTTATTTTTCCCTGCATCAAAATTCATATTCATACGAGAATTTATAATTTCAGTGTCACTTACTGCATCATCAACTAAATCATTAAGTCCATTTTTTGATGAAAATGTTTCTTTTTTATTGTCTATTGTTAATTCAATAGTTAAGCCAGGACATAAACATACAAGAATATGAAATAATTCTTTTAATTTATTAAAGTCTGCATTTTGATGTGTAAAAAATTCTTCTGATGGCTGCCATCTTACATATGTACCAGAAGGTTCTTTGCTTTTGTCAATTTTTCTATTAACAAAAACACCTTCTTCAAAAAAGATGCTTTCTGTCATTCCATCTCTGAAAGTTTCAACTTCCATTTTATGAGATAAGAAGTTTACAAGTTTACACGGTTATTCTACTGTTTCCAGTAGCCCTGACTATATCTTACTTATTATACAAATAATAAGAATACCCATTTCGAATTGCGTATCAATAGCAACCCTACTCCCCCGATTCGAGGATAGTCGATACAGCTTATCGTTTTCTTATTGGATATTTTTCATTTGGATTTTTATAAATAACCCCTCTATTTATATTACTAATAGTTTTTGAATTAATATTTAGCTCTCTTCCAATTTGAGCTAAACTTTTCTATGGGTTATTTTTTATTTTTATTATAATATCTAAAACTTGTTTATATGTTAATTGTCTACTTCCAGTCTTAGATATCCTTAATGGATAATGCTCTGTCTATTTATAGTAGGTTTTTCCTTTATTAATATTATGAATAGTAGATTCGGCTACTTTAAACTTATTTGCAATCTATTTCATTGAAATTTTATTTTCTTTTAATAAAGAAAAAATTTCATTTAAATCTTTTTCTGTAAATTTTGAATTACGATTCTATATTCCTTTCTTAATTTTTTTAAAACCATTTCTAATAGGATAAATTTCATTAGAATGAAAATAAGTTTTTCCATTATTAATAAGAGATAATACACCTAAACTAATATTATACTATTTAGCTAAATCTGTCATTGTTTTTTTGTTGTTTTTTAAATCTTGATAAATTTTTTGAATTTCTTCTTCATTAAATTTAGCTTGAGGATTGTTGCTACCTAAATCGGCTCCATCCCCACCTTCAGAAACATTATATCCAAAATTTTTGTTATTACTATGATATTTACTAATCCAAAATTTTTCTTTTTCTCTCATCTCTTGCCTATTTTCTGGCTTTATTTCTTCAAGTAAAATAAATTCTGTTATTTTACCATATTTTTGAATAGCATTTTCAATAGGTAAATTATTCCTAAAATCTATATTGTGCTAATTCATTCTTCGTCTTATATTATTACTAATTCCAATATATTTTTTATTATTTGGAAATATAATCATATAAACACCAGAATAGATATAGATTTTATCTGAGAGAGTTTCTAATTTTAGTTTTTTCATATAAAAATACCTGCTTTCTATCTTTATATTTTATATGAAAAATCTTCCAATAAGATTAAACAATCTTGCCACGGGATTACCATGAATTTTTAAAAATTTTTAGGCTTCCCCGTTAGCACATATTATAAAATTTAATAATATGTACCCCTGTGATGAGCAGGAAAGGGCATAACAGGCAGTAATTATCTACCAATACCATTTAAACCAAGTGCAGTTCCTTCATATACACCATCATCAGAAAATTTACCTGATGTATTAAGCGTATCAAAAGCCGCCTGAAGAACTGTTTTTCCATCTTCTCTTAATGAATTGACAAGAAAACCTTGTCCATAATCTCGAACCATATAGCTAATATCGCCTATTGTATCAATTCTTACCTCAATAAGATTTCCATGCCCTGCTTTAAATTCATCAATAGCATTAGAAACAACTTCTATTACTAATTGAGTTGAATATTCTGTACTGCCGCAGTAGACACCAGGTCGAAGTCTGGTAAATTCGAGTGGTGAAAGGCTTTGTATGCTATTTTTATCGTATAACTTATTTGGCATTTTTACTCCTCCAAAATCTTTATTTTTAATCTTTCTTATATATTATAACAAAAATTTTCATTTTTTTCAAAGATTTGTAGAGAGGGGTCTAATTTTACTCTATTTTCAAGAATTGTTTGCTTAAATTTCTTTCCATTTCCTTGTGCAAGAGCGTCAGATAATTCATTTCCTATTATACCTGAATGACCAAGGATTTTTTTAAATTCTATTTGACTTATAAAAAATTCTTTGTTATAATATGAATAAAGGGATTTGAATATATTATAGTTTTCTATTATTTTATTTTGGCTATTTTTCCAGCCATTATTACACCAAGTATATATCCAAGAGGAGAGTGCGTTTATACAATATGCTGAATCTGAATAAATTATTATAGGTTCATTTTTATGATATTCATTTTTTATTTCAAATGTTCTTAATATTGCCATTAATTCCATTTGATTATTAGTTACTTTTGTGGAAAATTGCTGACAACAACAACCAATTAAAGTTTCGTTATCATCAAAAGCAGTTATTCCATAACCGCCGCAACTATTATTATTTAATTTATGAGATGAGCCATCTGTGTAAAAATGTAACATAGTTAAAACTCCTTTGTTAATTTATTATATATTATAGCATAAATTTTAATAGTTGTCAAATAAAAAAAACAATAATTTGCCCGAATGGGCAAATTATTGTTTTATTCAAATATTAATATTTTATATTATTTGTAGAGCAATTATTGACTCATTATTTATTATCCATTCTTCTGATATCATTTTATTCTTTTTTATATTATTATACAATCCGTTTATATTTTTATTATTTTTTTACAATTTTTATTTGTAATTTATCAATAGGTTGATTTGATTTTCCGCCCGCATATCCATCATCATTTACTGTATTATAATTCGTAACCCAAGGTAAATAATTAGTTGATGCAGTAGTAGAAACTCTATATTCTACTTGATATCCATTTACTCCTTCAAGAGTAGCTTGTACCCAAGCAATATTTTTACCAATTATACCTGCATAATCATTTCTATCATATACCCAAGGCAAGTAATTTTGAGAATTAACAGTTTTTACTCTATATCTAATATGGCCTTTTGTAGTTCTCATATAAATACCTTGAATTGTTTGATTTTCAAGTCCTGCATAATCTTCAAGATTTTTTACTTCAGGAAGCCATCTTCCGCCAGCATATACTTGATAATAAATATCTGGAGCTGTTGATGAGGTTGAAGTAGAAGTAGTTGGTTTTGTTGTTGTATTTGAACTTCCGCTTGAAGTAGTAGTTTTCTTTCCATCCCACCAAATGCGGAAGAATGAATATACATCTGAATTGTTTAAATATCTTGTTTTTCTTTTGAAACTTGATGTGCCTGCCCAATCGGCTCCATATCCATCTACATTACCCTCAAGAGTAGTAATTGTATTGCCTTCTACTTTTTCAACAATACCAATATGACTTGCAGAATATTTATCAATAGGATTAGTAAATGAGGCATATTTAAACATAATTAAATCGCCTGGCTATGGAGTTTTCTTTCCCTTTAGGAACCATTCTCCATATTTACCTTTATCATTTCGTGCATTATCAGAAGCAAAACTATAAATTCCACCTTGATATTTTCCAATAAAACCGCAATCTTTCATAATTGCGGAGATTGAAAATGCACACCAATCATATACTGCGCCAAGTCCAAGTTTGATTTTACATACATATTTACCATCTTTTCCAATATAAGTGCGGGCTTGATTTAAAAATTTGTCTTTATCACTAATTTTAGTAGCGCTTGCTTTTGTATTCTTTGCTTTTAAAATTTCACCATCATATAGATAATCCATATCTACATCTCCGCCAAGAATACCATTTACTTTACCTGTCCAACTATATTGCCAAATTGCAGCATCATATTTAGGAGCTTTTGCACCTGGACCGGCAAACCATATTTTATAAGCTTTCATATTATTGTATCCGCCTAATTTATTTTCCATCCAGTCTACATTGGTATAAATAATAGGTAAGTATCCTGCGGCTTTAACCTTTTCCAAGAAAAGAATTGCACATTTTCCCCAATTTGGAGATTTTCCAACACTTTTAGCATATCTTTCAGAATCTTCCTATAAATCTAAAGCAATAAATTTTACATACTATTTATATTCATCTGCCATTCGAATAGCAAAATCAGCTTCTTTTTTTGCAGTTTCTTCATCTTCAAAATAACCAAAGTGATAGATACCAAAAGGTATATTATTCTTTACACATCCACTTGCATTTTGAAAATATTGGCTATCTATTTGACCCTATAAGTCTAATCCAAAAGAACTTCTTAAAATAGCAAAGTCAACTTGAGATTTTACTTTATTCCAATCAATATTTTTTTGTGAGTAAGATACATCAATACCTTTTAATGCCATTATTCATTTTCCTCCTTTACTTCAGGGAGTCCCGCAATAGAAGTCATAAGGCTTAATACTGATGCTACGGCTGCAACAGAGGCAACTGTAAGCCAGTTAATATCACTTATCGCCATTCCTACTGAGACAGAGCCAACAAAAGTTTGTGCAAATGTTTTAATTGCTCTTGTTCCTGCGGCTTTCCACCAATCTTTTGACCATAATTTATTCATATAGTTACCTCCTTTGAAAATAAAAAAAATATTCTTTAGAGATTTTTCTCTAAAGAATATAAAAAATCATAAGATTATTTTAATTATTTTTGTCCCGAAGATGTTCTTGAATTAATTGCTTAATATTTTCAATATTTATAGGAACACAACAAAGAGCTTCACAAGAGGTGTTAAACATAAGGTCATATCCTTCTGTAAAAGTATCTGTAAGATGAGTATGCCCATGAATTGAGTAAGTTTTACTTGTATCATATTTGCCTGTAAGCTGCGGATAATGAGTAAGTAAAAAAGTATTCTTACCTTTCTTAATTCTATATCCAAACTGAATATCTTCAATATTAGAAATGGTACTATATATTTTTAATTTTGTGTCAGTATCGTGGTTGCCAATAGCGAGCCTAATTTTTCCATTAAGTCTTTTTATAAGAGGAACCGCATCATTTATATCTCCAAGCGCCATATCGCCAAGGTGATAGACGATATCATTAGGTTGGACAAGTGAGTTCCATTTTTCAATTATTCCCTCATTCATTTCTTCTACTGTTGAAAAGCATCGTGGCTGTAGAATAAAATCTTTATTATGATTAAAGTGAGTATCTGAAATTATCCAAATATTATTCATATATCTGCCTCCTTTATTATATTATGAGAAAAGAGCTTCTCTTAATGCATCATATGTGTAAATTTGAGAAAAACCTTCTGAAATTGTGGGAGAAATATAACTATAATACATATTTTTAATAGCACTTGGTGGGACAAAAGTTAATCCTGTTCTTTGGCTATTGCGGTCAAGGCACATCTCCAAAGGAGTTTTTATTTCAATAGCAATGGTTTTTTCATATTCTGAAATATGTTGTAATAAAAAAGCTCTTGAATTAGGGCTTAATGAAGTTTGGTCTGCAATAACATCAAATCCTTCTTTTAATGTCTTATTGATAGAGTCCCAAAAAATTTGATATACTTCATTTTCGTGAGAAAAATATTTTTCTCCATCTTTTAATAAAGAAAATCTGATTGTATCTCGAGAAATAATCTTATAAGGATGGTCAGGAAAATATTTTGGGAAAATTTCTTTAGCAAAAGTAGATTTTCCTGAACCTGGAGTGCCGCACAATAAATATAAATTACTCATTCATATACCTCCTGTTGTGCAAGTTTTCCTCTGAAAATTCTATATGGTTCTTTGCGATTGCCATTTTCATCAAAATTACCATATTTCATTTCAAGCTAAAAGTCTTCATAATTATAATCACTATACATTGAACGAATTTCTACGTGATTTCTTTCGCATCCACAATAAATGCAATAAAGATTTTTAAGATGTCCTGCTTCTCTATATTTGCCAATTTTTCTGGGGACTGCAATTCCTTCTCTACCACATTTTGTACAAAACATTTTAGAAATTGTATATTTACCATTTCTCATTGAAGAATACTTCCTTTCTTTTTATTGTAATTATATTATAACAAATTTTTTATAAAAAAACAAGAAGTGAGTTTTTCAACTCACTTCACAATAAATTGACTTGTTTCTAATTGTAAATCTTCTAAGCATAAGTTTTGTAAATGGGCATATGGTA
This sequence comes from uncultured Ruminococcus sp., assembly GCA_964629925.1. Taxonomy (GTDB): domain Bacteria; phylum Bacillota; class Clostridia; order Oscillospirales; family Acutalibacteraceae; genus Ruminococcoides. Next base: position 58,965 of record CAZVSQ010000001.1, on the reverse strand, counting down.
TTCTAATTAATGGTATATTATTATCTTTACACCATTGATTTTTAATTATATCTCGTTCTTGTTGATTTTTTAATTGTTCTTCATTATGCCATCCATGTAAATTATAAGAATAATGAGTTTCTCCATCATATTCAATTAAATATTTTTGATTTACATAAAAATCATAAGTTGCCCATCTGTTATTAGCAAATTTAAATGCTTTATATTCTTGCTAAAAAGAAATTTTATTATCATTTAATATTTTAGCAACTGCGAGCTCTCCTTTAGATCTTCTTTCACAACCACAAGAAGTTGTATGTCCAGTTCTTAAATTGCTACCTAAAACAATTAAATGATTATGTGCGCTGCAATCGCATTCACATTTCCATAATGCTTCTCCTCTTTTATCACTACCTTGACGAGATATAACAGTTAAATGTCCAAATTTTTTGCCTATTAAATTAATAACATTTCCTTTAGGTTGTTTATCTTTTTCTTGTTTTAAACATCCACAAGATTTAGTCCCACCAGTTCTTAAATTAGAAGCTGATGTATAACAAATTTTACCACAATCGCATTGACATTTCCATATGATACTATTATTACGTCTTTCTTTTGTTGGCTAAATAGCTATTAATCTTCCAAATCGTTGATTTGTTAAATCTAATGCTTTTCCCATATAAATTTCTCCTTTAATAAAAGATTTTATAATTTATTCTTTTTTATTTATAAAAATTTTGAAGAACAAATTATAAAATTTTGTTTAAAAATTAATGATATTTTATTAAATAATTAGGAGATACAAATTTAAAATACCTTTGACCAGTTTTTGAATCATAAAAAACTATACCTTCTTTTTCTTTACCATCTAAATTAGAAGAATATTTTTCTACAAATTCCTGAAGTTCATTTAATGTATTCGGAAGAATATAATTGTAATTAATAATTGGAACGTGTGGTAAATCATATTTAGTACAGATTTTAACGACTTTATCCATTGGATATTTTATATTATTTGAAACAATATGAAAAACTGCGATTTTATGTTCATTATTAAGTGAATAATCTCTTTTTTGGATTCCAGTTCCATATATTTCCGCCTGAATTGCTACATTTTGAAGATCTAAATCATTTAAAATTTTAGTAATTTTTTCTTTTAAATTATATTTATGATACATTTCAAAATAGATATTAGAATCATAAAAACATTTTTGATTTTCGTCTTCAAAAACCACATTTCTGGAACAAACTTTATATTTAATTTTTCCAAATTTAGTGCGTTCAGCGGTTACTGTGAAACTACTACCATCTACTTTTTCTGTCGCTATATATGGATCTTTATCATTTAAAACCCATATCATATTTTGGACTCTTTCGACATCTGTTTTTGAACAGATATGAGCAGGCCATTCATTTTTTTTATCTTTTGCTTTTCCAAAGAAGAAAAATAGAAAAGCTTTACCCCAATTTTTAGTCATAAGCCACTTTATTGCTTTTGTTTTAAAAAGCTTTGGATGGCGTTGTGCCATTTTTTTATATTTATCCATAGAATTAGCTTTTCTTTTGTTATCTTCTGGGATTGCATATGTTACTTCAAGTTCTTTTGTTAAAAAACGTGATTCATCATTAAGGTCGTGGCGACCATGGTCTCCTGACCCTGGATCCCATACAGAACCATCAGCCTGAATTTCCCATCCGAATTGAGCAACTGACATCAGCAAACCCTGAGAAATAGATTTACACATTTTTTGAGTTTTGATTTTATAGTGTTTTGAAGCAAGAAACTTCATATCTGAGAAAGGTGGTTTCTCAGGAAGCTGAGAGTCAATTTCAAAATATACTGCTGGGTCACCTGCCTTAAATTCTCCTTTCCCTACTACAATAGTCCAACCTCCAACGTGAGCAAGTTCAACTCTATCATAACCAGGGATAGGAGTAACTGCATCAATTTTTACAAGATAGGCAAGTTCTCTTTCTTGGTTTTTATTTAGCATTTTTAAGCCTCCTCTATATAATCTGTAATATCTGAGGTATTAGCAACACGCTCTTTGCCAGCAAGATGTCTCTCATACTCAATAGCATCTTCAACATTTGTAAAAAGACTCCCATCTGTGGCTTCCCATTCTGCATTATGAAGAGTAAGTCTTGCCTTAAGTCTATTTTTTTCTGTCTTGCCTTCTCTATTTACATAATCTTCGGGGATAAGCTTTGAAAGTTTAACAATTACCCAAGCGCTACTGGGTCCTGTCTTTGATGCTATATACAGGTCAAAAATCATTACTGTGCGGTCTTGATAAATTGCACAGACCTCAACAAATTCATTTCTGGCAGTATAAAACATTCTCATATAGAAAACTCCTTTTTATTTTTTATTGTATATATATTATAACAAAAATTTTAAAAAAATCAATGATATTTTAAATTTTTTAAATTTTCAAATAAAAGTGCCTTAGACTTTGGCAAAAATAATATTAGAGTGAAGTTTAAAAATCTTAATTTTTAACAACGGTCGAAAATAGATAAAATGAGAATCTAATTTTTTATATTATATGTATAGGAGAAATCATATATATTATAATAAAAATTTTTAGTAAAGGAGATAAAAGGATGGCAGAACAAAAAAGAAAAATTTCGTATGGCATTGACTTTGAAGTAAATGATGCGGAATTAAAAAAATTAAAAAAGCAATTAGAATAGTTTAAAAAATTATCTGTTGTTAATTATGCAAATCAACAAGGTATTTCCTTAAATAATCCTGCAACAGCAGAAAAACAAGCTCATCAATTAACCAAGTTAAAAAAAGATGCTGCTGAATTTTAGCGATTAATGAGATTAGCTTATAATCCAAAAACTAATAGTTATAATATTACTAAATTTAATACAGCATTAAAACAAAGTGGATTAAATGTAAAATCATTTAGAGCAGAAATGCAAAAAACTGCAGAAGGAAGAGCTGCATGGGCAGCTCAAACAAATGAGCTAACAAAATTTAATACTGAAATAAAACAAAGTCATAAATTATTAGATGCGTTAGGAACCACTTTGGCAAATACTGTAAAATGGACAATATCTTCTTCTATATTGCAAGGAGTTACTCGTTCAATTTCTTAGGCGTATGGATTTGCTAAAAAATTAGATAGTGCTTTAAATGACATTAGAATAGTAACAGGAAAATCTGCTGGTGAAATGGCAAGATTTGCAGAAAGAGCTAATGCAGTAGCAAGTAATCTTGGGAAGGGCATGAATGATTATACAAGAGCTGCATTAATTTATGCTCAACAGGGCTTAGGGTAGAAAGAAATTGAAGAAAGAGCTGCAATTACATTAAAAACAGCAAATGTTACAGGGCAATCTGCCGAAGAAGTTTCAGAAGAATTAACTGCAGTCTAAAATTTTGGACATAAAGAGAACTTTAAAGCGAGAAAATCCTAAAGCAATTTTACTACACTTATTATTTTCTCCTAAATAATAAGAATAGGGCGAAAGCAGAAATAAATAAATTGATTTCCATATGGTTAAACAACTTAATACCTAAGTGGAAGAGAATGGATAACTCGCACTTAACAAAAAGGAGAATATAAAATGGCAAAAAAAATTACATTAAATGAATATATACAAAGAATTAGAAATTTATTCCCAAATGCAAAATTTGAAGTAATGGAATATACAACCATTTCAAAACCTTGTAAAATTAAATGTTTAAAATGTGGGAATATTAGAAATTATAGTAAAGCTAGTAATGCTTTAAAATGGAATTTATGTTGTGAAAATACTAATAGAATGGAATTGGCATAGCAAGAAATTAATAAATTATAGGATTATTCTATTGTTAAAAAAATGAGTCAATAGTTAATTATTAAACATCATAAATGTGGGAGAGAATTTAAAAGAAATCTTGCTTCAGTAATAAAAAATGCTAATCATTGTCCCTTCTGTAATGGTAATACAGGATTGGCATTAAGTTTTGATAAAGCACAAAATCAAATTGATAAAGAATTTTTTGGTACAATAAAATTACTTTAGTATAATGCAGTAAGGACACAAAATATTTATAAATGTTTAAAATGTGGACTTATTTTTAAACAAACTCAAAAAAATTTATTAGCAAGTAAGGGTTGTCCTAAATGTGATAGATTTAAATCTAAAGGAGAAATTAAAATAGCTAAATTATTAAAAGAAAATAAAGTTTTTTATAAATAGCAAGTTTCTTTTAAAGATTTATCTCAAGGTAGACAAAAATTTGATTTTGTAGTATATAAAGATTAGAATTATAATAAAATTGATTATATGATAGAATGTCAAGGAGAACAACATTATGAAGAAAAAAGTAATATATTTGATTCTCTCTCAGTTACACAATAGCGTGATGAACGTAAAAGAAAATATTGTAAAGAAAAAGGATATCCTCTTTATGAAATTAAATATAAAGATGGAAAATTATTAAATTTAGATATTTTGCCAATAAATAATAGTTAAGTTCAACGACTATCTCCGTTAAGGAGAGTACAATCAAGTGATTGGAAATGGTTCTTACCTTTTAGTTGAATAAGGTGAAGATATAGTCTTATCTCATGTGAAAGCATGAGCTGCGAAAGCGCATGTAAATTAACGACTTACATGGAAAATAAATGGGAATGGTTATAAAGTTAGTGCAGAATAGGCAGAGTTATATGTAGATAGATTAGCGGCAGTTGCATCTACAACTGCATCTAATTTACAAGAATTGTCAATAGGTATGAGTAAAGTTGCTTCAGCTGCCGCCGCAATGGGGGTTGGAGAAGACCAGCTTGCTGCACAATTATCAACTATTATATCTGTTACAAGACAGGCTCCAGAAACAGTTGGTACTGCATTAAGGACTGTTTTTGCAAGAATTACAGACATCCAAGCTGGAATAGATGAGGATGGAGTTACTCTTGGTAAATATTCAGGCGATATGGCAAAAATTGGATTTAATGTTCTTGATGTTAATGGAAAGCTTCGTGATATGGGCGAAGTTATGGAAGAAATTGGTAATAAATGGGGGACATTGACAAAGGAACAACAAATTTCTTTGGCACAAACAATGGCGGGTCAAAGACAATATTCTAATTTAATTGCTTTATTTGATAATTTTGATAAATATCAAAGTGCTTTAAATACTGCTCAAAATGCAGGGGGAAAGTTATAGGAACAACAAGATATTTATATGGATAGACTATCTACTCATGTTCAACAATTAACAACTGCAACTGAACATATGTGGACAGGATTAGTTGACACTGATGGATTTAAAGATGTAATAGATGGATTAACAACAATTGTTGAAAAAGTTGATAAATTATTTCAATCTATTGGAGGAGGAAAAAATTTATTACAATCACTTATCCCAATAGTAATGTCACTTACTTCAAAAACTGTTGCAAGTGGAATTAATACTATGATTATGAACTCTCAATTAGAAAAAAGGCAGTTGAGAGATCAAAAAAGTTCTCAAGTATTAGCTTAGAATGAGATGAGGGCTTTATAGCAACAAGGGTGGCAGGGAAGTCAGAGATATCAAGTTTTAAAACAAAAATCAGAATTTTTACAAGCTGCTCCAGGAACATTTTCAGCACAGCAGATGGGCGAAATTAATCAACGTTGGTCTGGTTCATTAGAAGCAGCAGACGCAGCTGACAAAGCAAGAAGTAGATTAGCAGGCGTCTCAGGAGCAGTTGAAATAGTTAGTGGTATTAATCCTTTAGATACAAAAGTTTCTATTGACACATTAGAAGGAGCCATAGAGACTGCAAGTAAATCATATAAAGATTTATCAAATTCAGTACATAATTTTATACAATAGCAAAATGCTACAAATCAAAATCAAGATGAGGCACAAAAAAATTTAATTAATGCATATAATTAGGCAGTAAAAGAAGAACAGAGGATTATTTAGGAAGAAAATAAAAGACAACAGATTTTATCTAAAGCCACAAAAACATTTGGTGTCGTGTCTATGCCAGGTCAACCTATTCAAGGAACAACATTACAACAATTAAGTAAAAAAGTTAATGCTGCATAGAGGCAACAACAAACTTCAATTAATAATATTCAACAATCTATTGATTTTGCTACTGTTAATCAAGGACAAGGTTTTTTAACAGAAGATGCATATAAAGGAATAGTAAATAGTTTAAATGGTAAAAAAATAACTCAAGCTCAATTTGGAGCTTTAGAACAATTAAGTCAATTTCAAACTTTACAGAACTTTGATGGAACAGATAAAAAGATAGAATTACAAAGATTATTGCAAGGTTCTATATTTGAAGATGTTTTTAATGATTAGAAGGATGATTCAGGAAAAGTAACACAAAATAAATTTATTGTAGCAATAAAAAGTAGAGTAATATCACTTAAATAGAGTTTAGAAAAAGCAGAACAAGAATTAAAAAAGATTCAAAATGTAAAAAATGCTATTCCTTCTAATAATTATACACAATTTTTACAAAGTGCAACTCAAGATGTTGCAGATGCTAAAAATGCATTAATGAATCAAAGTCAAACTAATTTAACTATTTAGCGTTCTGGAGATTTTACACAAATTTTAGATATATTAAATAAACAATTACCCCAGGCAGCATCTGAATCAAAAGAAAAGTTATTAGATTTTTCACAAAGATTTAATGATATAAATAAAAAAGTTTTAGACTTTAATACATCTATTGGAAAAACAAATCTTTCAAATGTTGAAGAAGTTCAAAAATTAATAGAAGAAAGAGAAAAATTAATTCAAGAAAGAGCTGATTTTTTACAAGAATTTGAAGATTTTTCAAATGATGTAGGGGATAATATCATTTCTCAAGGAGAAGAGGCTTTACAAACACAAAAAAATGCAGATTCTATTATTGAAAATAATGATGAAGCAAATAATGATACTCAAAATGATGCAAAAAGACAAGCCGCAATTCAATCTGCAATTCAATTAGTTTCTGCCTTAGGCCAAGTTCAAATGGGATTTGAAAACTTTTTAAATGTTTTTCAAATTGCGAATGATGATACTCTTAGTTTTGGAGAAAAATTTTCTCAAACATTAAGAAATTTAACAATGTCTATTCCTATGGTTGTTTCAGGAATAGTTAGTATGAATACTGCTTTAAAAACTTTAACAAAAACAGAATCTTTATAGGCAGCTATAAAGTCTATTGCAACAAAACAGTTATGGGCAAATACTGCTGGATTGATCGCAAATACTAAAGCATTGCTTGTAAATGCTAAAACATTAATAAAAAATATTGCAAGATCTGCTAAATCACTGCTTGGTCCATGGGGATTAGTAGCAGCTGCAATAGCAGCAGCAATTGGATTATTAAAAGTTGCTTCAGCTCTTCAAAGAAAACAAGCTTAGGCTCAAATAAAAGCAAATGAAAAAATTATTGACCAAGAAAAGAAAAAACAAGAAGAAATAAAGCATAATCAAGATATTATTTCAGAAGTATAGGCTTTAAATAAATCATATGAAGATGGAATTATTACTCGACAAGAATTAAAAGAAAAAACTCAAGAATTACAATAGAAATATCAAGATGAATCTGCTGAAATTCGTAATTTAATTTCTGATTATAATAATTTAGGGGAAGCAGCAAAAAAAGCTAAAGAAAAATAGCTTGAAGAAATGTATAAATCTAAAGATAAGGAAGCTCAAAAAATAAATTAGAATATAGATTTTAAATTAACGAGTCAGATGAAAAATCAAGATGATTTTTTTGGAGGTTTTTTCACTACTGGACTTGGAGCATGGGGTGCACAAGCGCAGGGAAATGCGGTTATAAAAGCAGGTGGAATTGGCGGAGATGCTGGACTTTCAAAAGAATTAGGAGATATGCTTAAAGCTCAAAATTTGGGAGATTTCAAAGGAGATTATGTCGAATTATGGAACGCCAAAAATGGAGAGGAAGCTCGTAAACAAGTTGAAATTTTACAACAAGTTGTAGAAAACGCAACAGAGGAAGAAAAACAAAGTAATGATTATCGGAATATGGTTGAGTTACTTGAAGAAATGTCTCCTATGTTAGAAGAGTGGAAATCTGCAAATTTATAGAGTTTAAATTTAATTGCATAGCAAGAAGCAAATAGACAATCTAATAATTTTAATAATATTAATAATTTTGAAGAATATGAGTAGGCGTATCAAAAAACTTCTAAAGCAGTTTATGAACAACTTTAGAAAGAAGGAGAATTATAGGGTTTATCTATTGAATAGATAAATGATATTGTTACTCGTAAAACTGAAGCCATCATCCCTAAAGATTTAAAAACTTAGTATGGAAATAAAATGGATAATATTAATAGGATTAATCATTATAATGGAACGGGTTATTTTGGATTAGAAGAAACTGATGATGAAATTATTAAATTAATTAATGGATTAAATGAAGAGCAATTAGCAAAATTTTCAAGTATTAATATTGAATATTTACCGACTTTAAAAGATGTAAAAGATATTTTAAAGACAATTGATGGATATGAATTTAAAAATCTTGAATTTAATACAGCAGATGCTAAAAAAGCAGCGTAGACATATAATAATATGGCTAATGCCTTATAGAAAGTTCAAAATAGTAAAGCAATTTCTACAAAAGACTTTGAAGAAAATTTAGGGTTAACAGATGAAATAAAAGAATATTTTAGACTTGGAAATAATGGATATGTATTAAAAGATAAAAGCCAAAGAGAAGAAGTTGAAAGATTAATTAAAGAACAACAACGTTCAGGCTGGGATGAAAAATATAGAGTTCAACAAAATATAAAAGAAAATGAACAAGCGTGGATGGATAGCACTGCTAAAGGATATAATTATCAGAAATATAATCAAGCATAGCCAGTAATTAAATAGTTACAAAAATGGTTATTTGAGAACAATTAGTAGCAATCTAATTTTGATAAAGCTCAATAGATGTTAAATAAATTAGCAACTATTAACGATGATGATGTTAAATTAAATGTAGCTGTTTATAGAAAATTTTTGGAGAATGGAGAAATTTCAAAATAGAATTATGAAACAATTTATAATTATTTTGATGAATTATCTAAAAAACATAAAGATGCAGCAGATAAAATAACACAGGCAAACGAACAATAGCAAGAAGCTTTATAGCAAATTCATGAATCAATATTTCCAACAGATAATGATGTAGATGAAACTCTTGTAGCAAAATTAGGATAGCAATTTCAATTAACTGCAAAAAAATCTAAATTATTAGATGATGCTTTAGAATCTAATGCAAAAAAAGCTAAAGATGTGGCAGAAGAAGTTCAAAGATATAATTCTGCATTAAGTGCCGTAATTAAAAATTATGCAACTTGGCAAGATAAATTATCTGGGTCTACCGCAGATAAATTATCAGTAGCACCATAGATAAAAGATGCTATGGCAGATACTTTAGGAATTTCTGAAAGCACTCTTTCTGATACTTTTGCAACTACTAAACAAAATCTTGAAGATATGCGATTAGCTCTTGAGGGAGATGAAAAAGCATATAAAAGGTTACAACAAGCCGCTTATGAAGATATTTTAATTCATATAGGATTAGATGATGCTGAATTAAATAAAGTTAAAACTGATTTATCAGCATATTTTGATAAATTAGATTTAGAAGATATTCCAGTTGGAGCAAAATTAAATGAATAGGGATTGGATAAAGTTTTAGCGGCATTAATTGCTAAAGGGGTAGACACAGAACAGCAACTTGAGGCAATTTTTGCATCATTTGATGTAGATTTAGATGTAGTTATTGAAGATGGATAGGCAATAATTAAATCTTATACTAAAGCAGCAACTCATGAATTAAAAGAACAATAGAAATCTCAAGAAGAATTAAAGGATTTAGAAAGAGAAAGAATTAAAAATCAAAAAGAATTAACTAAATTCTTAAAAGATGAAAGAGACATTTATCACGAAATAAATAGATTATTAAGTGACCAAGAAAGAACCATTAAACGTATAACTCGTAATCAACAGGATATGTACGGAACTGAGTTGCTTGATAATTTAAGTGCTGAATCCGCAGAATATAAAAAACAAGAAAAGTTATTAAAAAGTAAACAAAGATTACAACAACAAGATTTGGCAAATAAAAGGGCTGAATTAGTTTCTAAGGGAGCATCTTTTGACGCTAATGGAAATATTAGTAATTATAATAATCTTGTTGGAAATGCAATAAATAATATTAATGCTATCATTAGTAGAGAACGTGGCGTTCAAGAAGCAATGAATCAACATTTGTTAAATGGTGGCAGTACAAGTGATGAAATTTATAAAGATTTAGACGTACAGTTGTTCTCTATTGGAAAAGAAAAGAGTCAAGCTAATGATTATTTAAATGATTTAAAAACAAATTTAAGTAATTATGAAAAAGTAAAAGATTAGGCTGAAGATGTTGCAGATCAATTAACTGAATTATCAGAAAAACAAATTGAAATAAATCTTAAGAAATTTAATATGAAATTAGAAGTTACTTTAGATTTATCTTAGGCAACTAAAACTTGGAATGATTACAAAAGAAACGTTTTATAGCATGATGATATATTTAATCCTAACAGAGCTTTATCTGCACAAAAGGATAATGCTCAAAGGTTGGCGGATATAAATACTGATTCTCAGTCTTTAGATGTTGTTAATAAACAAATTGCAGAGGCTATGGCAGATAATGGAACATTGTATAAAACTTAGGGATAGAAGAAAAAAGCAATAGAAGAGTTACAGAAAAAAGCTATATAGTTAAGAAAAGGTATTTTAGAAAATGAAGATGCAATAAAACAAACTTATCTTGAACAATATGATATTATTAGTGAAATGTTTGAAAAACAAAAATCTCAATATGATTTTGTTAATAATCAGTTAGAACATAATAAGAATATGATGAGCTTAATATATGGAGAAAATGATTATGCAGTACAAAATGTTTATAATGATAAAATGATAGAAAATAGTTTAAAATCAATAGAATCAATGAACAATAGAGTACAAATTGCAGAAGAAAATTTAAGAAAAGCAAGAGAAAGTGGAGACACTGCTGTAATTGAGAAGGCGGAAGCTGAATGGCAAACCGCAATTCAAAATAGAAATCAACTTGAAGAGCAATCTGCTCAATTATTAAAAGATAGATATACCGCTGCAATTAATCAAATATCTCATCAGATGGAACAAAAATTAACAAATAATAAAGGGTTTGGTTATTTAGACACTCAATGGGATTTAATGAAAAAACAATCTAATCTTTATTTAGATGACATTAATTCTGCTTTTGCTGTTAAAAATACTGAATATTTATATAATCAAGCTTTAAATGACACAAAAGGGTTGAAAAGTCAACAACAATTAAAGAAAGTAATGAGTGAACAGCTTGAAATATTAAAAGAAAAAGATAAATTAACACAATATGATGTTGATAGAGCAGGTAAGGTATTGGAAATTGAGAAAGCTCGAATTGCTCTTGAATAGGCAAGAAACAATAAAACTCAAATGAGATTGAAACGTGATTCACAAGGTAATTATTCTTATCAATATGTTGCAGACCAAGATAATATTGCTAAAGCAGAAAATGATTTACAAAAAGCTGAAAATGATTTATATAATTTTGATAAAGAAAATTATGAAAAGAGTTTAGAAGAAGCATATAATGCTACAAAAGAATATCAAGAAAAGATAAAAGCTTTAAATGAAGAATATATTACTGCAACAGAAGAACGAAGAAAACAAATAAATGAAGAAAGAAAATTATTAGAAGCTCAATATTCTAATTATATTTTGAATTTATCTCAAGAGACCGAATGGAGCAAACAAAATCTTTTAGATTCTGCAATGATGCATTATTCTGAGGTAATGGATAAAGAGGCTATTGATTTTGAAAATATGAGTGATATTCAAAAGAATAAATGGCTACAGGATATGGTTCCTTCAATTAATACTGGAATTGCAGAAATGATAGGAAGATTTAGCGAAGACCCAGATAGTTTTAGACAAATTGTAATAAAAGCCACACAAGCGATGGATAATGAAAGAAAAACTTATCAAAAAGGTTTAGCTGAATTACAGACCGCCGCAGGATAGAATTGGAATAAAATAAAATAGGCTATGGACCCAGTCGTAGAACTTTAGAATGAATTAATCATAGATAATGATAGATTAAAAGATCAAGCCGGAGAAATTGTTGATGCAATGAATGGTACCTTAGATGCATTAACAACTCAAGCAGATAAATGGCAAGCTGTTTATGATAAAATTGATGCGGCGGTACTAAGAGTATACGATTACATTAAAGTTATCGATGAAGCGGCATTAAAAAAATTAAATGAAGATGAAAATAATGGCGGTGGCGAAGGAATTGGTGGTGGCATTGCCACAGGTCCAATTTCAGGAATAGCTAATGCTATTAAAGTAATTCCTCCTTCAAGTAGTAAGTCTCCATCATCAATCGGCAATCCTGTTAAATCAAGTAATTTGGAATCGGCGCCTGGTTGGGATATGAAAAGTATAGTTAACAAAGCAATAGAAATAACAAAAAATAGCAAAATAAATAGTGGAGCACTTTTTAGTAAATTAACTTTGGGCAATTAGAATGGGCGGCTATACTTAGTAGGATTTGATCTCTAGGGGAAAACTATATAGAAGGGTGGAGATATTTCTGCTTTTGTAAATAAGGTTAAGGATTTGGGTCCAGGTAAATTTGCAAATTATTTTCAAGGCGTAATGAGAGACATGTATGGATTTATTAATGGTTGGAATAAATTTTCTTCTAACAAAATTAAATTTGATACAGGTGGATATACTGGAGATTGGAACTCTTCAGAAGGTAAATTAGCAGTTCTTCATTAGAAAGAACTTGTATTAAATAAATAGGATACCGCAAATATGCTTGAAATGATTCAAATGGTAAGAGAAATGCAACAAAATGAATTAAAAATGAGAATGACACAATTAAATAATGAAATTCAAGATATTGTAAAACAAAATGCTCAGGTTGAAAAAATACAATCCAAAGATGATTTAAAACAATCTGTTGAAATGAATGTTAATTTTCCAAATGTTAATAGTAAAAAAGAAATTGAATAGGCATTAACTGAATTAGTTAATTTAGCTGCACAAAGAGCATTAAAATATAAAAAATAAGGCGAGGGAGCTAAGCTCCCTCACCATATTACTTTGATTTCATAAAATTTTTATGATATAATAATAAGAGAAAATAGATTTAAAAGGAGGCTACTTTTAATGAGTATTAATGAAAAATTTTTAGATGCTATTGAGTTGTTAATTAATACTGCAATAAAAGATGCTGGTTATGATAAGACAATAACTGCACAAATTATAGCAGTTGAGGATGTTAAAAAAGGTAAGTATAAATGTAAATATCAAGATGCTATTTTTTCAGCATATTCAAGCAATCCTTAGTTAAAATTTTATTCTGGAGATAATGTCTATATATTACACACAGATGATACTCTTGGAATAAATAAAACTATTATTGGAAAAAGATATTAAAGAAAGGGGTAAAATAATGGGAAAAATAAAGCAAATAAAATTAAATACAAATGGAACTCCTTCTTTATAGCCTTATAAAATAGGAGCAGATGTTGAAGATATTGATTATAAAATTTCAAATGAATCAACTAAAAGTGTAAGAGAAATTTTAGGTGAATTTTAGACAGACGATGCTTCTGTTAAAGAAGAGTTGGATAATAATAAATAGCATATTTCAAATTTAGCAGAATAGTTTTTAAATATAGAATAGGATTTTTCAACTATTCAAAAAAAATTTGAAGAAGCTGAACCAAAATTAGATACATTAATAGATTTAGATAATATTGTATCTGAAAAAGTTACAAATAAAGTTAATTCAAAAAAATTTTCAACTGATGATATTATATGGACAGATGGAATTCCTGTTAATTTACATAAAATTTTAGGAAATTTAAGAAATCTACCATTACAAGCTACAAATCTTCGAGATTGGATCGAAAAAATTAGTGCGATGGGTGGTAATGGTGGCTCATCTCCTGGTGGAGGTGGAGGCGGCGGGGGGAGTGGGGGAGTGTCTGTTATGCCTATTGGTAGTACTCCGGCAACTATCAGCGTGAGCAGGCTGTTTCACAGCGATAACGCAACCGGGTTTTATCACTCTCCCGAATTCGATCTCCTCACAGATGAACAAAAGAATATATCTAACTGGCAAAAAAATATGCAAAGCTTTCCACAGTTTGACAATACTTATACTAATGGGCGAAACAGACTTGTATATACCGGAGGGTCAGGCTACGAAAGAATTTATCTTCCTGTAGATTTGACTGGGTTCGGGACATTCAGCTTCGATATGCGATGTCCGATGGATGGATATAATTGTAGTTACGGGTCAGATACAGAGTATGCTTTTATATCTAAATTCATGCCAGATACAGGTGCATTGCAGTATAACAGTTAGAATATTGTTGCATATGCTGCGCTTCCAAAAACTTCATCCAACGCCTATACCAGGATTAAAATGAATGTTAATACTCCAGGAACGTATTATTTCGGAATAGACCTTGGATATATCATTGATGGTGTCCCGATCACTATTGACATCAGCAATATATCATGCATATGCATCCAGAATTATTATTACAACTATAGTCAGGAGGTAAACTAATGGCCTATTATAATAAAACAATATCAATCTACGGAACAGAGCTGCAATTTGTGCAGGCGCTCATAGCGGCGATCACTGAAGCCGACAGCCGGATAACCTGTACTACTACAGACATAGAAGCCCAGTATGCTGCGACCTCTGGGGCACCCAGTTTCACATTCTCGGTTGACGGTGATTATACCATCGTTTTTACCCGGGACGCACCTGTCGGTTCCGCTACACAGGGTCTCAGAATTTCTGCCCCTGTTTTTGGGGATAATTATTACGAAAGGATATATTGGAACAACGAGCCCTCCGTCGGATCGGCAGTAGCTATGCGGATTTTTAATTTATCAATTATTACCAATAGTGAGGATGTGTATTTCCGGATAGCCCCCTATAACGGTAAAAACGGACTGAAGCTTCTCAGCGCAAAAAGCGGCGGCAATGTCATTATCGGCAAGAGCACAGCAGATGCCACGAACATTATGACAACGATATTTGTAGCGGCGAACGGCAGCAATCAGACATATACCACTATCAACAGGATACCCTACATCTATGCGCCCATAGGCTCAGCGGGTGTGGAAGTGATCCAAAACAAAGTATTCTTAGAAAACACCAGCTCCAACCGTGCGTTTACGTTTTCAAAACTGTGGGATGCTTCCACAGTTGCCGCTGGCTATCAGGTGGTCATAGGTTCTGATACATTTTATGCTGTGGACGCTCACACTCTTATGTTAATCGAATAGGGAGCGGCGGAAAATTAAATATTGAACCGGCGGTAATGTCGGCATTTCTGGCGCTGATCGGTCACCGATGGGAATCTTCGGTAACATATATAAGCAATAGTCTTTCAAGCCGTGCAGATATTAAATCTGACAGCTTAACAAAAGAAGTTGTCAGTTTTATAGAAGAGTATTAAATATGTGATAATAAAAAGAGCAAAATCTTTTGATTTTGCTCTTTTTTATTTCCAGTTTATCTAATTATTTTCTTGTATCCAATAGGCATCAAATATGCAGATTGCGTCTGCCTAATCATCATTAACTTTAATTCCATATTTCTACTATACATATTGAATATCTTGCGGTTTGAGCTGATTACGTTTTATACCTCTACCTTGCTTGATTTTTAACCTTGCCCGCCATTCACTTGCTCCTAAAAACTAAAATTCAATCTTTGGGTCTATTTCATATGCCATTAGAACCACAGAAGCTTGTAAATACATTAAAATTTTACTGGTATGGGTATTAAATTCAGGTCTTACTTCTTCCATTACAATTTTGGCAATTTGATTAGTTTTTAGTAATTCTGCTATTGAATCCCGCATTTTAATTATTCTTTTATATGGATTTGTTGAAGATGCAGAAAAGCAGCCATGCGAAAGAAGGCACTATTCCTATCCTATTGCATAGCCGCTTTGTTTTGTAGATAAGTCTAATGTTAATATTTTCATAATATCGCCTCTTTCTTGATTTTATTATATCAAAAATTTTGGCGAAAGTCAAATTTTTTAGTTTGAATTTAAAATTAAATTTATTGGAATAAATTTTCCAATAGTTCTTTCTGGAATTTCATTTTTCATTTTCATTTTCTGAATTATTATTTTCATTTATATCATTTTCTAAGCTATGCCAAACTAATGTTCTAGAGTTTTTACTAAGAACACTTAAATTTTCTAACCAATCCCTTATTGTTGCATATGGCATATTATCACAGGCACCTAAAATATCTCTTAAATTACGCATTGCGCCAGTGTTCCATCGAATTTGATTAACCGCAATAGGACGATTCATAAGAAGATTAATTTTATTATTAAATTCATCAATATTAAAATTCTCAGTAAAATCATTAAAAGCTTCAATAGCAGCTTCGGTTACTCCTGCGGAAACTGCATTATTAGAAGAAGTTAAAGTATTTATAATATTTTTTAATTCTTGTAATTGGTCTGCTATTGAAGTAGAAGTATCAATATTTTCGCCAATAACATTTTTTAAAGTTGAATTTCCCCAATCAATATTTTCAGCATCCGCACCAATATCATAAGTATTTATTTTTTTTATTACTGACATTTTTATTGCCTCTTTTCTTTAAAAAATAAAGGGGCTTATAATAAATCATAAACCCCTTATAAATTTTATTATACATTAGTTAAACGCACAAAAATTTTATTTGTAGTATAAATTATTTCCTCTCCATATGTAGAAATTAAATCAGCTACTAATTCCTATTGCTATAAAGAAAGTATAACTCCATAAGAAAACATTGCTGCGTGAGTTAACTAATGACATAATACTTTTTTTAGAAGATTCCCTGTTAAAGTATTATTTATATAGATGGTTCTTGTTAAATTATCACAAGCTCCTATTGAATAATTTCCATTATAATTCATTAAAAGAGGATAATTTGGTTCTACAAAAGCTAACTTCCAATATATATTATTGATTAAAAACATTATTGTATTTTACTTGCTAATGTAGTTATTTTCTGACGAAGAACATTTTTTTCTTCTGCGGAAGCATCTTTTAACATTCCAGTAATATCTGAAGATAATTCTTGTAAATATGCTTCTAATTCACGCATTTGAGAATTTGCATCTCTATGTTGTTCTTTACTTTCCATATACATTCTACGACGCATATAAGCAGTGCCCTATCTTGGGTCTCTTCTTACTTCCATTGAAGGCTCAGTATAATGCATAGGTTGTGTGCCAGTATGAGTAGGAGAAGAACTCATATTACTATCCTATGGATAATACATATATCTTTTAGTTCTATCCATTCCATCCACATAAGGATACATTTGATTCATTGGAGTTGTATAATAATTTATAGTTGAGGAACTCATTTTTTGAATTTCATCGCTTTTCTCCATTGAATCTGTTATGGTACAATAATAAATAGCTTCCGCCAAATCTTTAATCATATCAATAGCCTCTCCAAGCTCATGAGTATCTACTTTTGAAATGTCTCCTAATTGACCTTGGACACAACTTGTTAACTGCTCTTTCATTGTTTTTAAATTTTCTGTTGCCATAATCACTTATCCTCCTTACGCTATTCTTTTTATAATTATTGAGGCTTCTCGTCTTATCTGAATAGAAGGAGTAGGTGTTGTTGCAGGGTCATCTTCTGTCCCATCTACATAGGCGCCAGAAACAGTTAAGCAGCATCCACAAGGAACAGTAATTGAAGCAGATGTATTTACGTGCCGATATTCTTCGGCTGCTGCAGGAGTTA
Source organism: uncultured Ruminococcus sp. (assembly GCA_964629925.1). Lineage (GTDB taxonomy): Bacteria > Bacillota > Clostridia > Oscillospirales > Acutalibacteraceae > Ruminococcoides. The sequence continues at coordinate 41,123 of CAZVSQ010000001.1, read as the reverse complement.
CAATAGCCACACTCTCTGGAATAGTTACCCCATTAAGTGTAATACCTAATGCAATAGGTGTAACTGTTCCTCCTTCAGGAATTTGAATATTACCTTGAAGAGTAACTTCATATCTTGCAAAACGATTAGAGGTATTGCCTTTTAAGTTAAGAACCCCAGGAACGACAGGAACAATATTTCCTTTATTGCATGGGATAGAAACACTATTAAATGGAATTGTTCCATTTAATGCAACTAATGCATCTGTTGTTGTTACATAACTTGCCATAAGCATCCTCCTTATCAGTTATAGAAGGCTGCACCATTGCAACTTCCGCTACAATTACAACCATATGGATTGCTTACGACATAAGCTGGAACAGGAGCTGGATTTAAAGCTCTTAAAAGAGCTGTCGTTTGAGCAGCATTATCTGTTAAAATTTGACCTGTTTGTGCATTTTGAGAAGCTGCAAGACTTGCAAGATAACCCTGCATTTGCAGCTGTTGATTTTGAGCTTTAAGTGCATCAATTTCTTGCTGACACATTTTATCTAAAATCATTTGAGTGTTAGCAGTATTAGAAGTAATTACTTCTCTTAATGCCTCAGATAGAGCTGATCTATCTGCACAAGCTTCAGTAGCTACCGTATATTTTAAATCTGCAAGTCCAGCACGATTTTCGCAGCAACTACTCTGCTGATTCATAGCTATTGTATTAAGCTGTGTGCTCAAATTTGATTGATTATTGTTTAAAGTTTGAAGGATATTTGCTTGAGAATTACAACGAGAAATTTCTGCATTTGCAAAACCTGTATTAACAGCAGAAGTAATACCATTAATGCCATTAATTAATGCACTTTGATCAAATCCTCTTTGAACATCATTACTTATTTCTACTGTTGCGGGAGAGGCTCCATTATTACCCCAACCGTTTCCATTGCCCCATCCGCCCATAAGAATGAGGATAAAGAATAAGAAAATCCAAGCGCCGTTTCCATTAAAACCAAAACTATCATTGTTTCTATTGCCTGAAGCTGCGGCAATATCTGCTAAAGAATATCCTTGATTGTCGTTAAACATAATTTGTGTTTCCTTTCAAAGTTATTTTAAATAACTCTGAAATTCTGAGAAGGCTTTATCAAAATCTATGCCTTTTTGTTGTGCAATATTACGAGCAAGCATTTCTAATCCAGAAGTATTTCCTTGTTGTGCCATTCCCATAGCATTTTGAAGAATTGGATTATTATTATTTTGCATAATGCTCATAAGTAATTGTTGCGGGTTTTGACCGCCTTTTATTAGTTGAATTAATTGAAGTGGATTTATATTCATATTTTTCTCCCCGCATTAAAAGTTTAGCATTGCTTTTTCATTGCTTTGTGGGGGCGCTTCCTCTTGAGTTTGTTGAGACTGTAAAGAAGGAATCGCCGCCATTAAAGACTGAATAACCTTATTGAATTCATCTTTTGTGACGAAATCAGTTGAAGCATAAGGGTTTTCATCTTTTGTAAAAGCATAAGTTTTAAAAGTAGCTGTACCGTCATTATTGATTTGTTTAGTATAAATTTTGCCATTTCCAACATCGGTAAATACCCATAAGGAACCATCAAAATCAATTTGTGCGGCTCTTGCTTCTTCTTTTGAAGAAACTGGTCTACATTTTAAGAATTGATATTGACCTTGCAAATTCACAGAGTTATTTAATCCTGAGTTAAAATAATTGAAATTGCTATTATTTGTTCCATATGGAAATGACAAAGAAGGTTGTGAAGGAATTTGTCCGATCATTCCTTGTTGCACACCATTCATTTGCTGATTGAAATTCGCCATAGCAAAAGCTCCTCTCATTTTTTAACTTAACCCTTGGCCGAGGTAAAAGGGAATAATATTTTTTACCCTTTCATTTATATATAAAAAATAGATTAAATAATTTTATTAATTGTGTCCAATTTTTGACAATAAAAAAACAAGAGGGATAAGACCCTCTTGTTTTTTATTCCCATTCATATGTTATATATAATTTATTTGTTTCAATATTTTCAGTATTTAAAAATATAATATTTTGAATAGAACAATTTTGCAACTATAATACACCTGTTTTTCCAAGATAGAAAGGAATATTATCAATAATAATTTGGAGAGGAAAAAATTCATAAGTTGTAGTGTTATCTGGAATACATCCTGTATATACAATTCCTAATTTTGTAATTATATGTCCGGATATCTAAATATTATCTGTTCCAAGCTAGCTTAAAAAACAACTTGTAATTTTTTGATTATTAATATCAACTGGAAATGACATTATTATTAACCCCCTTATTATTGTAATGTTCCATGTAATGATAATCCAATTTTTACATTAAATTGTAATTTACGAGAATTATTGCTATTACTATTATCTCGGAATACTGAGGGAACACGTCTTGTATTATCCAAAAAATGAATAGTTGATAATACAGAGTCTGTAATTTTAAATTCATAATTTCCCATACTATTACGAGAAAAACCTTTATTTAAAAAGCGACCTTTTACAAGCGTTGCCAATGCTTTAAATAAATTATAATTAGTTGTATCACTTTTTGTTTCAGGATATGCTTCAGGTTCTTCTTCCCATTGAAAATCTCTTAATCTTTGTCCATTTTCATCCATTAAAGCGGCATACATTATATTTTCTAATTTAAAACGTTCCATAGCTAAATTTCTTTCTTGCTGATTTAAACTTGCTAAAAATGTTTCAAGTAAATCTTTATGACCAGTAGAATAATAAGTAGTACCCTCTTTAAATATCATTCCATTAGTATAATTAAAATAAGTATTTAGATCCTCAATTCCACTAACATCTTCATAATCTGAAAAAGTTCCTGTTTCAGTATTATAATTTATTTGTAAGGCAGCATCAGGAAAGTTAACGGCTGTTATTAATCCTGGTTTAATTATACCAACTGTCTCTGAAACTGGTTTGCTTAATGCAAAACTACCTATAAGAGAAAAATTACCTGGAGCATAATTCGCATCACATTTAAATACACAATCAACAACAACATATTCATCAATATAGTCTCCATAAGTAAATATAGAAGAGGATTTGAATAATGGAGAATTTTCAACTGCTCTATTTACATAAGTATCAATATCAAATATTTTTTTATACCAGATATTATTTTCAATATCTTTATAATATGATTTTTCTTCTCCAATTAGTTGAAGTTGTTCTGTATTTAAACTATCAAACTAAACACTTTCATTTGTACGAGCATTAACCTATTGTAATAAATGCCAAATTTCATCAGAAATTCCAAGATAAGTCATATATAGACCATTATCTACTGTTATAAGATTAGTAATAAATTTTGCTCCATTTATTTCAACGTTACTTTCTTTCTTTTTATAAGTGCCATCTTCATTAAGTTTTTCTCTATTATTTTCATCTTTTTCAATAGTATTCCATTGTATTTTAAAATTTCCTAATGAATCAAATTTCATATTTTCAATCCAAGGAATTTCAATATTAGACATAGTTTTTGTAGTAGTTCCATCTGATTTTTTCCAACTAAAAAACATTCTTCCATATTCGTCTACTTCAATATTTTCAATACTTGGTACAATTGCAGAAGATGAATTGACAGTTGTTCCATCTGGTAAAGTAAATATTAAAAATCCATTATCGCTAATGTCAATATTTTTAACAATAGGATAATCGTCTAAATAATATAAATGAGATGTTGCCACAGAACCATCTGGATTATAAGAATCTACTTTATATGCTAAAATTATTTGTGAAAAATAACCATCATATGTTTTTTTCTTTAATGATAAAAGGTCTTTTGCTGATGTAGTAGAAGTTTTATCTACTGCTTCCCAAAAAGCATTAAAAGCATCATCTTCATTAACATCAGGAATAGTACCTTCAAAAGTACTGTAATCAACATTAATATTTTGAAATGGTTGATCCATTATTTCTTCGTGAGTTTGTGGGTTAATTGGACGGCCGCATTTAATAACTTCAATTGCGGCAACTGAATCTCCTTTTAATGGCGCTGGAATATTTAATTGCCATTTATGATAAAATAAATGCGGATCATTTTCGTCTTCTATCTTTTCAATTCCGCCAGGAGTATCTGAAGATATAAAATTAACATCAAAATCAAATACAGGACAAGGAATTTTAAATCCTAATTTTACATGATTAGTATATTTATTATTTTCATTTTCAAGAATTTCATAATATTGCCATACTATTGTATCGTGGAATCCATTTTCATCCTTTCCACGAATTAAGGTACCATCATTTATATCTCCCTATCCAGAAATAATAACTGCATTAGCCTTTGCGGCACCTGTAGTTACAGCATCATAATTTAAAATATCAATAGTAGAAAGCTCTCCTGGGGGGCCAGTAATTTTACCTATCTATTCAGCTCCTCCGAAGGTATTTGAATAATCATACCCTCTACGGAAAATCTTTCCATTATCATCTCTATGTTGAATATCATTTGGGTCTACTGTAATCATAACATATTCATCAAAATGAACATCTGTACAATCTGCACCAGTTTGAAAATCATTTATCATATCTTGTACTGATGGATAAGTTTTTGTAATTATAAAAGAGGCGCCTGGGCGTCCGCCATAGAATGAATCCATAAAAATCCTCCTTTTAATCTTCCTATTTATAATCTATTAAAAAAGCTTCTCCAATTTTTGGAGCGATATGAATTGAACTAATATCAATACTCTATATTAATTCAAAAATTCCATTTCTACCAATTCTAATTGGCTATCCATTAATTGCTACTTGCGCAGATGGAGGAGCTTGAATACCAAGTTTTGTAATTTTTGTATTTCCTATTGGTAATATTTTTGCTAATTTATAAAGTTCAACATCAAAAATAGAATAATTAGATAATGAATTATTTTGTAAATTTTCTAATATTACTACCTGTTCCCATCTAATTCCTATAAAATTATTATAAGAAGTAAAAATTAAATCATGAGTTTGAGTATTATTATGAGATGGTAACGTAAAAGTTTTTATTATTTGACCCTATGAATTTGATGCAGCTTCAGATAAAATTAATTTTAAATTAATATCTGCTGTATTATTAGACTCATTTTGAATTTTAAATTTTAAATAAAATGTACTGTTATCTTGATAATTTCCAAATGTCATTTGTGGGTCAGAAGTTTCTATACTTGTTCCCTATAATAAAGGATGAGTTTTTGTTTCAATAGGCTGAGCAAGTGAACTTCCAAAAAAAGATGCTTTATTTTCAGATGTGCAGATTGTAGAATATTGTTTAAATGCTGACAATTAAAAAGCTCCTTTCTATTATATTCTTTCTATTGCTTTTGAACAAGAAATGCTCATAGTTCCATTAACATCTAATGGAATAGATAAACTATGTATAATAAAATCTCCATTTATTCCAGATAAAGAGTCTTTTATTGCAATGCGAACATTTGGCTCTAAATAATAAATTGGAAGTGTCGTTAGAGAAACTTGTTCATTATAAGTAATATATTGATATAATTCTCCTCTAATTTCTTCATATGCGGATCTTAATATTCCACCTATAACAATTTTTTCATAGGATGAGTGTTCTATCTATATCCAATCAGTTTGGTCTTCTTTTCCTTCTTTTAATCTTTGTTGACACCACTATTTTATTTGTTTTTTCTATTGTAAAAGCTATTCTTTTGCAAGTAAATAATCTTCTTCAATAAAATCAAAATCTGCTTTATTTAAGGCTTCTTCAGGATTTTTATCTAAAATAACATAAGTTGGGCAATTTGGCTCAAAAATACAATTAATTGCATTATTTGAAATTATATGAGTTCTTTTTCCAATATTTGAAATTCCATAATCTGCCGCCATATGGGTGTCACTTAATATATCCAGAAAATAATCAATTCCGCTTTGATTGTCTAATACATTATCATAGTATTTACCTAAATAAAGATGAAATAATTTAGGCCATTCATTTTTTAACTATGTATAATAATCATTTGTTGATATTCCCTATATTTCTCCCATAATTCCCTATAAATATAATTCAGTTCTAAAGTCATTAGCAAAGATAGGTGTAAAATTTGTCATAGTTTTTGTAAAACCTTGATTATTTTTTGTATATCTAAAAATTCTTTTATATTTAGGGTCATATTCATATTTTCCTTCAAAATTTTTAGAATTTTGAGAACATTTTAAAATACGATAAGTATTAGTAATTTTATATGTATCATATTCATTACTAATTCCTACTGTACATTTATATAATAAACCAGAAGATTGGTCATAATATAATTTATTTGGCTAACCAATTTTTGGAAAATTATTTTTATTTGTATATTGAAGACTTTGTGTAGATATTAAATCTTGTTTTACAAGATATTCTGCATAAGATTTTTGATTAACCCATTCATAAAATAAATTTGTTTCCGCAGCATAATAAACTGTATTTGCTTGTCCTGTGAATGGAAAATCATTTTTATTATTATATAAACTTAATGATACTGATGCTGGAACATCAAAAAAATAAATACTTTCTACTGCGGGACGAGTATCTAAAGCTAAATGATATCGAATTGGAAGCTTTAATCCTGTTGTAGTTGTTCGTTCTCCCCAAACTATAAAATCATTTTTTATTTGTTCATATCTTGGGGTATTAGTATAAGATTGAATAATATCTCCATCAGAAAAATTATATACAGTTTTTCCATTTACATAATCAGCAGAATAATCTGGAGAACTTTTATTATTATCTTTTAATACAAAAGATGCGTAAGAAGTATTTAAATAATTACGAATCTATTGAAAAATAAAATTCCCATTTATATCATAATAATATTCAAAATTACCTAAAGTTTTTTGAATTTTATCTAATACAGATGCTACGGTATCTCCAGGACTTGCAACTAATTCTCCAGGATAAGTAAAAGTAGTTAAAGTATAGCCTATATCTGCCCCAGACTAATAGGTAATTATTTGATTTATTCCCTATTTTAATTTATTATAAAATTTTAACCAAATTTTATTATTATAATCTGGAGATAAAGATTTTTTAAAATTATTCCGTACTGCACTGGATAACTGGTCAAAAGTTTTTCCTTTATAAACCTATTTATAATTTGATGATTTTTCATAACAAAGTTTTAAAAATATTGCAGAAAATACTTTTTCATTTATTAATGATTTTTCAATTAATTCAGAAATAGTTTTAGTTAAATCCTAAATTAAATCATTTAGCATACTTTTTCTATTATTAAGCTATTGCTAAATGTCTGAAATTGCAATTAAAGTTAATTTTTCAGTATTATAATCTTTAATTAAGTCATCAATAGTAGAAGTTAAAACCTTATTATTTTCATTAAAATCTTTAATTTTTTCTACATAGGAATAAGAAGTTAATTCTTCTTTTCTTTTTTTCAATAATTGTTCAGTAATAGCCTAAGATTCTGCAATATAAGGGGTTCGTGCAGATGCCGCAATGTTTGAAGAAATTGTAGAAAGCGAGGCAGTGATTGGAATATGTTTTAAATTTTTCATAATATTTTCTGTATCGTTACATATTTTTGTATAATAATTCTAAGTGGACAATGCTAAATCTTTTAAATGGTCTTCTTGAATTTTCTTTTGTGTATCTAAATAAGACTATGATATTTTCTTTTCATAATTTGGTAAGTCTTTTTTGCACCACTAATGCATTGCTATATAGCACATTAATGGAATTTGATTATAAGATTTGTCACATTCTTCTAATTGTTTATTAATATTTTCAATTTTATCTTTTAATTCTTTATGATAATTTATAAAATCTGGATTATTGTTTCTTATTCGTTTATCTGCCTATGTTAATAAGTAATAATATTCATCTTTATCATCTTCTTCGGCAAATAACCTATATAATATACCAGTGCGTTGACTTATATAATCTCCGAATGAAAGATATGAAAAAGAATTTATAGAAGAAGTTTTTACTTTTAGATTATATGTATCTATATTCATTATATCTTCTTTAAATTGTTGAATACTTTTTTCAAGATGATAAAAATTACTCTAATCCGTTGAAAAACAGATGGATTGTCCATACTATTTGAGACTAACAGTAATTGCTTCTGTATAATATTGGTCTTTATAGTATTTAATTGTATAATCTCGAGGCAAATTATTTATAATTATTTTCCATTTATCAACAATTTCTTTAACTCCTTCATCAAATGTATAGTATTCATTATTATATTCAAAAGATTTAGAAAATATATTTTTATATAAATTTTTATATTCTTCTGCTACTTCATTATACGCTTCTAATATAATTTCAGTTTGTTGAGTAATGATATCACAAATTTCAATCATATGTTCTATAACTAAAATGGCTTGATCATTAGTTTGGCTTGAATATGCAGAAATATAAGTTGCAAGATCGCCACCGCCGCTTCTCCAAGAAGATAAAGCAGTTTTTATATTTGGCATTTTATTTTCATTAATTTTTGCTAATAAATTTCTAAATTCTCTAAAGAAAGTATAATGTATTAACCTTGTTCTTTCTGCATCATCAGATGAATCACATTCAAATACTGCTAAATTTATTGCAGGTAAATTTCTATGTGACTAAAATAAATGGTAATGTAATTCATTTTTATTTTTATAAGAAGTAAAATACACTTTGCGGTCTTTTGTAACAACATTTCTGGAAGGGTTACTATCTATTATTTGATATTTTCCATTAATTTGTTCATCTCCAAATACAAAAGCTAAAGCCATATCGCACGTTAATTTAGTTTCTCTGTAATTAGTATCAGTTTTAAATAATTTATATTTTATAGTTTTTCCAATTTTATTCTTAACTCTTGTAAGAATAGTTTTTAAATTTTTTGACTATGCCAAAATTTGATTAAGATAAGTTCTATTACAAGCATTTTCTAAAGTACCTACATTCATTAATGTAGAAGTTTGATATTGATAACATTCTCTTCGTTTTAAATTGACCCAATCAAATTTTGCAATAGATGTGGCATATTTATTTTTAATTTGAACTAAAGGGTCATCTATATTAAATTTTCTAAATTTAATTATAAAATTGCTCATCTAATTAATAGCATCTCTTAGCTAATTTGGAGTATAACGATATCTTTTTTCATATTCTTCTTTACAAGAATTAAGATATTCTTTTCTTTTTTCAATATTACTTAAAATAGTATTTGAATTTTTTAAAGCGTTTTCTAAATTATAAATAATATTTTTAAGATTACTTATTTCTGCTTGACTTGGATAAGTTTTATTTAATTCTTGTAAAAAAACTGAATATGAAGGTTTGTTATCCATTTCAATATTATTATATGCAGTTCTTAAAATTTCTTCTAAAATTTTGCCCTTGTTTTCTGAATATATATTTTTATAAACATAAAGAGGGGTGTCTCCATTCCATCTAAGAACTTGAGGAATTTCTTCATCTAAATCATTTATAATAATTTTCCCTAATTGCTATCCGCCCCAATGATTTAGTAATTCTATTAAAATTTGTTTAATGGTAGGATGGTCAATGGTAATATTTCCATACCTATCTTCTTTTTCTATCTCATGAAAAGAAATTGAGGCTGGAAGGGTGCCCCCGCATTCTCCATTTAATAATGCCATTTTATCGTGCAACGTTAATGAAATTGTGGTTCCATCGCTCCCATGAGATATATTAGGAGAAATAATTACATATATGCCTTGTGGGAACCATAATATAGGATATTCTAAATATTTATTAAAAGTATTTGTAAAACCAATTAATAATTGAATTTTTTTATTGATAGATAATAAATTATTTATATTTGTTAAATCGTTTTCTATATCATCTGCCAATATTGATACATTAGCAGTTCTACGCATTGCGGAATCTCCATTTAAATTAATATTTCCGTTTAAAACTCTTCCAGATATATCTGCTATAACATTTTCTTTCCAATCTAAAACTTCAATTTTAATAAACTATTCTTTAAGTTTAGATTTATCAAATTGTTTTAAAAATTCTTTATCATTTAAATATGGATAAATATGCAATTATCTCACCTCTCTATGTCTATATTTTGATATTGTACTACTGCTCCATCATAAACATAATTTATAATGGCATCAACAGGACATAAAACATCTTGATTGTCATTATCAAATAAATACCATTTACTATGATAATAAATATAATATCTTAATGCAGGCTATAATATTAAAGTTTCTTCTGCCTAATATGATGATGGTTCTATTTCTATTGTAGTATCATGTTGATTAGTTATTAATTCAAAACTCATAACATTATAAACATAATTATTTTTAGGATTTGAAATCTCATCAATAGTATTATAAACAATATTTGAATTATCTATTTTATATTCATCGTCACGAGGGTCTCTATTCCCTACTGGGGGGACTAAATGAATACCATGAAAATAACAATCTTTAATAATAACATTATTACTATTAAAATTAATAAAACCATTTGCCGCAATATGCCTACTATAATTTGTAATTAAATTATTTCCGACAGTTTCCATATGATTAGTAGTATTTAAATAAATAACTGCATTTGGAATAGTATCAAAATTAATAGCAGTAATTTGTTGTAGATATCTATAAGTATCAATTTCTTTTTGAATTTGAGTTGTTTTATTTTTATTATTATCAGTGGCTTTAACAGATTCTTTATTCTAATAATAGTTATAGGTTTTCTTTTGTATTTCCTATATTAATTTTTGATTTGGATTAAATGTTCCCCATAGCTGACCTTGATTTTTAAAATATTCTGCGGCGATTGGAGAAGGTTCAACCAAAGTTGCTTCAATATGAGCAACATAATCAACTTGAACAGTTAAAGGTAAACCAGGTGGAGAAATAAAAGTTAATGCCTATTGTTTATTTAATTCTCCAACACATATTTCTTTATCATAAATTTCATATACACTATTATAAGTCATATTTTTTAATGACTATGTTAATCCATCATATTCTTCATTTTCTGCTATTTTGTTAGTATATCTTCTTTGTTGATTTCCTTTAATAATTATTGTATTATTATTTAATTTCATAATATAACCTAAAATAGCGAATGAAGTTGTAGAATTAGCATCCATATAAGTATACCCATTTTCAGTAAAAACAATAGGATAAGGAGGAGAAGATATTTCAATTCTTAATTTAGTTAAATAAGGAATTGAAATACTGTAATATTGATTTAATTGCGGAGGAGAATATTTGCTTTTAACCTAATTAATATATGAATATTTCCAATCTTTTTTAAATTTTTTTATAATATCTTCAAAAATATTAGCAGTTTCTATACCTTTTGAATAAGTTTTTATAAATTGCCCTGGAACCTATTCTAAAGTAACAATAGATTTATATTCTCCAATATTTTGAATATTATATTTATCACAGTTATATATAGAATATTCAGCAATTTCTACTGCTTCTGCGGAAAAACTATATAATTGTCTTCCTAACTGGTCCATAGGAGAAAAAGTAATATCAGTTAATTTAATTAAAATATTTCCTTCTGTATTAGAACGAAATAATTTTACTGTATTTTCATATAAAAAATCATAAACTTTTTCTCTAAATTCTCGCTAATAAACAACATCTTCATAATGGTCAATATCATTTTCTTTATTATAAATTTCTATTTTATTTTTTGGACTTTGTTCATTTTCAAAACTTTTATCAAAATTAAAAAGCTAATCTTTAGAAGTAAATTCTTTTAATTCCTCAGATTTTTCATCAGCATTAAAATCTCCAAATAAAGTTTTATGAGGTGGAGTGAACTATGTAGATATTCTATTATCTAATCCTAAAGAAATCTGTTTCATATTTACCATTGATTCTGTAGTTGTATCCATATAAGTGGTAATTAAACCTCCAATAGAGAATGTTCTATAATAATTATGACCATTTCTTTTTACATATGGATATTTTTCTCCTAAAGTGGTGTGAACACTTTCAGTAACATTATATTTAAAATTTGAAATAGTGGGATTATAACGTACTCTTAATTGTTTGTTATTAGACATTAAAAATATATCATCAAAAATACACATTTCACTATTTTGAGTAAATATAAAATTTCCTCTCCATCCATTAGCTTGCAAAGGAGCAAGTCCATATTTATAATACATTCCACTTTCAATCGTTCTATCTGACCAAGTAAAAGTATCATAAGTTATTTCATCCAATGTTTCTTCAACTGTATTTTTATTATTGCCATTTGAGATAAATTGAATAATTTTTACATCTTCCCAAATTTTATATTCGCTTTCCGCAGAAGTCCTTCTAATAACAAAATTACCTTGATAATGTTTATATTTAGCAATATAAATTTTTAAATCTAATGTACCTATCTCATAATTAGGGGTTAAATATAATTCTGCTGGATTATTAGAAAGACCAGTAGAAAGTTGGATAAAAGAAAAAGTTTTTGCTCCTTTATATCCAGAAGTAGTAATATAATTTACAATTAAATTATATTTTACCCCATCTATTAAATTATTTTTATAGGTATAAGAAAAATTATTATCATTTGCATATATATAATCAGAATTTTCTATTATTTTATCTGTATCATTTTCAATAATAGTAAATTTAATATTTTTTAATAATTCACTTTTTGACCCAAGATATGTCATTTTTCCAGTAATAGGATTAGGTAATTGAGTTATTTGTTTTGTTGCAGAGGAATTTTTATTTAAATTTGAAAATTTATAAATCTATATCTAAGGTTCATATATTCTTTTTATTAAACAAATAGATGAATATTCAGAATAATTATTTAAATCAACAATAGAGGTCTGTGTACTTGTTTTAGAAAATCTAAATTGAACTTTATAAAATGTATCATATTTTAATTGAGAACAGTCTATTAAAATATAATGATCTCCATAAAGTAAATCCTCTTCATCTTGACACTAATGAAATTGTGTAGATGAGATAGAATTATTATTTGTGTTAAAAATTTTTGCTCCATTGTCCTGTGCAATAATTTTATATTGTATTTCTTTAATTAAACTATTATTTGAATTTTGACTTAAAGTAAAATACAATTTTGCAGTATTGCCCGTAAAGGCTGGCAATATATTTGGGACAATTGGAGGTAAAAAATCATATGAAAACGCCATTTTTTTCTCTCCTTTTTCTCTTATTTATTTTAAGATTGCGGAGGACGCTTTGGTAATGCTCTTAATTCCTACATAAAACTACATATGAATGAATTTCCGCCTTCATCCGCATAATGCTTAAATCGTTTTTCTAAACAATCAAGACTAAAGTCATCAATCCAACCTCTATCATAACAAAACTTATGATGTTCTTTTGTTATATATGCCTTAATATCATCTCTATCTGACTCAACAAGCATATCTATTTTCTTAGAGAGGTCTTGTAATGCTTCATCATTATGCTTTTGATGCTCTCTAAGCTAAGTCATAAAATTTTCTCCATTCTCAATTCTTTTATTTATCTTTTCTTTTTCGGACATTTTTCCAAATTTTATATTAAAAGCCTTTTTTATTCTTTCTTCAAACCATTCAAAAAAAGAAACTACACCCTTAAAAGCAAGAGCTAAAAGAATAATAAATAAAAAGATTTCTGAAATGGAGTAATGCTAAAGTAATTCTAACATAAATAAAAACCTCCTTTAGAAAATATATGTTTTCATCACTATATATAATAAAAAAAGAGATATATTATCTTTCTACTTTTGTCCAATATACTTATATATAAAATTTCAAAAATAAAAAATCCAAAGCCAATTTTTGAATTCAAGATGCGGGCGTCTGCGCGCCGAGCAGTTTCAGAAATCTCTTCATCAGGTTCTAAGAATTTTTTCCATATATAAAAAAAAAGGAGATGCTTACGCATCTCCTTTCACAAGATATTGATCGCCCAATAGCATATCTAATGTAATATTATCTCGTTCTGTATATGGAATACGAACGAGTGGAATATTATGTTCTAATGCATATTCATTTTTAAACTAATCATGCTATCTAATTTTATTTAGACTATCTAGCTGATCCTAAATACTGTTTCCACCCCATCGCCAACCTTCAAAATGTTGACGACCATCATACTCAATTAATCTGTTATTAATATAGAAATCATATCTAGCTGCTTTTTTAGTATCTGGAAAAATACAGTCATTAAAAGTTTTTTCAGACTCAAAAGGAATATTATTTTCTTGTAGAATTTTTCTAATATTTTGTTCTCCTAATGATTTTGTAAGACAACCACAAGAAGCAACAGAACCATTTCTTAAGTCAACTCCATTTGCTATTTTTAAATTTCCACATTCACATTTGCATATATAATTATATGAATTATCTATATTTTTTGTTTCATCCCACGCAAGCACGGTTAATTTTCCAAATTTCTGCCCAATCATTTTATTTATACGAGTTTGAGCATTTAACTCTTGTTTTTTACATCCACATGATCTTGTTGATCCTCTTTTTAAATCATTTGTAGCGACTTTAACAATTTTTCCACAGACACATTGACATTCCCATAAGACGCCTTTCCCTCTACGCTCTTTTGAATCTTTTAAAACTGTTAAATATCCAAATGTTTGTCCTGTTAAATCAATTAAATTTTTTAATCCTGTTTTATGAGCTTCTTCTTTACGTAAACAACCACAACTTTTAGTATGTCCTGTCGTTAGATTAGTAGTAGAAACATCACATTCTTTTCCGCAATCGCATTTACAATGCCACATTAAACGTCCATTGTTATCCTGAGTTGGATATAATACCATTAATTTTCCAAATTTTTGATTTATTAAATCTTTTTTTGGTTTTCCAATCGTTTTTTTAGTCTGCTCTTTATATCGACAGTTTTTACAACTTTGACTTTTTGTATCTGCTCTTAACTCTTGAATATTTCCGCAATCACAAATTGTCCACCAATATATTCGTCCATTTTTTCTTTGCGATGGTTTTAAAAAAGTTATTTTTCCTTGACGACAATTTGTTAAATCTTTCATTCCTGGTTTTATTTCTAATGAAGGTAATTTTTCAATGTTTTGCATAATTAAAATCTCCTTTTTTTATCTTATATAAAATAAAATTTTGGGCAAGTAAATTATTTAAACTTGCCCAAAATATTTATTTCAATTATGCAGTGATTTGATCATATCTTCCAGATTCAACCAGTTTAGAGATCATTAAATCATATCCATCTCGCCCACTAAGAATTGTTTCTACAAGAGTTGGCGAAAAACCAGAGACATAGCTAAATCCCTCACCAATGGCAGGAATATTGTTATTGCGCGCGTTCAGATTCCAGAAGATAACCTGAGGAAGTTTGTAGCCTTCTCTTGCCCACTTTTCCCTGATTGACTCAAGACCAGTTTGGATAGAGTTTTCAGAAGTCATCTTGTAATATCCCCAGCTATTTTCACCGCCAAAAAATACACAACTATCAAACTCCATATCTGAGAAGATATAAAGACGAGTTGGCATATCTTCAACACGAGTGTTCTGGTTCTTTGCGGTTTTTAGAAGAAGGTCAAAAACTGCCTTAAGATTAGTTGTTCCACCCCAGTCGGCATTAGAACATCTAATAAACTTATCAACAATATCGACTCCTTCAAATTTTACCAGCTGAGGACGATTTGAAAAAGTAATAAAGTGATTAGCAAAAGGACCGTGAGCCTTCTCTGCGATGTAAGCCCCAAGAGAAACTGCGGCGTTCATAGGAGTACCTATCATTGAGCCTGATACATCAACTATGGCAATTCCATTCTCTTCTCTTCCATTGTAGAAATCTTTCAGATTGTCCCAATACTTCTGGAGCATTAGTCTATCTGTTTCTGAAAGAATTGTTCTTTTGCTCCAGCTACCATAGCCGCAGCTATTAAAAATTCTTTCAGCAATCTCCTGTGGATAAAGAGCCTCGGCATTAACCTTAGTAGTTGCATCCTTAGCAAAAGTTTCATATTTTTTTGCAAGAATATCTCGTCTCGCAAAGGCGTTCTTATATATCAAACCTGCTTTTGAAGGAATCTTTGAAAACTCGATTTCCTCCCAACGATTGGCACTCATAAGACGTTCTACGACTTTAATCCGCTCTCTTAGGATAGACAAAGTCTTGCGGTACTGCTTATTTGTCATTTTCAGATAATTTGCCAAGATGTGTCCGAGTCGCTTTGTTTCGCTGTTTGATGCATTTTGTGAAGGCAGCCACTTTGCAAGCAAGGATGGAGTTTTACACTGTACATCAAGAGCAAGCTGATGCTTGATTATAGCGAAAGCCTCATTCTGAAGGGGAGTGTTAACTGCGACATAGATAAGGTCATCCCATCTGCCGTACTCTGAGACATTAATGAGGTTCTTCTTTGCTGACTCAATGTGCTTTTCACAAAGCCACTTGAAAGCTACTCGGAAGAAACGTCTTTCTCCTTGTCCTTCTAAAATATCACGAAGATAAAAAAGACACTTTAAAGCCAACTCAGGATTCTCTTCATAAGCGTTCTTGAACAAAAGAATGACATCATTATCGCCTCTTTCACGATAGCTGCCGCCCAAAGCAAACATATCAAGCACATCTGACTTTGAAGTCTTATGTGTAATGTCGCCCTTTTCTGTATACTTAAAGTTTGTGTTATCCTTAAGTGTATTCATAAAAGTATTCATATCCTTTATCTCCTTTTCTCTCTTATTTGTGGAGGGCAGGGTGAGATTTGAACTCACGCAAAAGCGTTTTGCAGACGCTCTCCGTAACCACTTGGATACCTGTCCATTTACTCATTCCATCCTAAATCATTCCATCCTATGGGGAAACAAATATGTTCAATGATTTCTTTTACATTGTAACCTTGTGAAATTAAGTTTATAACAATGTTTTTTTCACGAAGTGGCATATTTGGCAACTGAGCACAAACCTCTTCAAAAATTTCATAATCAGATAAATTTTTCATATTTTTCTCCTTTCAAAAAGAAATGGACCGACACACTTATGTCAGTCCAAAAGTAAGAAGGAATAAACTTTTGAACAAGACATTTTAAAAATATAAAAATTGCAACATATAATTTTATTCATAATTGCTGTAAATGTCTTTATAAAAGAGGTTGAGCAGTGAGAATTGAACTCCCGACCTCCAGTGCCACAAACTGGCGTTCTTCCAGCTGAACTATGCTCAACATATTTTGGCACGCCAAGAAGGAATTGAACCCTCATCGTATAATTCGTAGTTATACACTCTATCCATTGAGCTACTGGCGCATATACAAGACACATAGTTTAAAAAAGTTTTGTTTTCTATAAATTAAAAATTTTTTATAAATAATCTTGTAAATAAGATTGCTGTATGTGTCTTTATTAAATAGTGGTGCGGCTGGGGAGGCTCGAACTCCCGACTTCTTGATTAAAGGTCAAGTGCTCTTCCAACTGAGCTACAACCGCATATAGATGGTGTGCAGAACTCTAACCAATTCACCTTGCCACACACCGACTTTCCGATAGTCTTAAGTAAATTTTTATGCGGCTGTAAGTAAAACCGCAATGGTTTATATTATTGGAAGCACCTGCGGGGCTCGAACCCGTCATTGCAGTCGTGAAAGAACTGTGTCCTAACCATTTAGACGAAGGTGCCATATTAATCACGCTTGCAGGACTTGAACCTGCATTTTTAACTTGAGGGGCTAATGTCCTAACCATTTAGACGAAAGCGTGCAATGCTCAATAGTTAAAATTCATCAAAGAGCATTTCTTCATTTGTGTTTAAACTATAAAAATCTTCAAAATAACTTCCTTCATTGGATATTCCATAATAAGAATACGAATCATAAAAGTCTTCACACTGAAGCTGACAATCAAAACTATCAAAATAATCCATAAATTAATGCTCCTTTTTTATTTCTTTTTTTATCTTACATATATATTATAACAAAATTTTTTTAAATTTTCAAGTAAGTATTTTTGGCGGAGGCAGCTGGATTCGAACCAGCGGAACCCTTGCGAGTTCGGCATCTTAGCAGGATGCTGGATTAAGCCTCTCTCCCATACCTCCATATTTATTTGGCAGAGGAGAGGGGATTCGAACCCCTGTAACCTTTCGGTTAAACGGTTTTCAGGACCGCCCTCGTATGACCACTTGAGTACTCCTCTATATTTTTAATGGCGGTTACATTTTGCAGAAACACTTTAAATGCGGAGGGATGAGCTGACCTCTCTTGCATACCATTTTTAATTATATAAAAGTCAGCACGCTTTTATATAAAGTGTCTTACTAAATAACGCTGCGTCCTTTGCGTTTTTTGAGCTACAAGTATTCATTAGCATAGCCCTTGCTCAGATTGTCACCTTTTATAGTTTTTTCTGACTTTCGTTCGTGACTTTTTTCATCAAGCTCCTATTCATTGTGGCTTAAGACGACTTCCACAATATAATTATTTTTTGTTTTACCTCTTGGAAAAATAATAAACTCTAGAGGTTGTATCACACCGTTTTACTTGGATAATCTTTTTAGATTATGCTTGGGTACTTTTGTGTGATTGGCAGAGGGTATAGGTGCTGCCCCTATGTACCACGGGTCAAAGCCGTGTTCACTACTGTTGTGATAACCCTCCATAAAACAAGACACATATTCTGGTATTTTGATTAAAAGTCAAAGCCAAATTTATTTTTGCTGTATGTGTCTTTGTTTTTTATTTCTTTTTTATCTTGTATATATATTATAACAAAAATTTTTTAATTTTTCAAGTAAGGTTCTCTAACTTCCGCAATTTTCTTTTTGCTTTAGCAATTAATTTTGCATTTTTCATTTCGCCTTTAGCTGTAAGAATTGTGATTCTATTTTCATAATAAAGTTTATTTCTCATTAAAATTCTCCTTAAATAAAAATTGGTTTACCAAAATCTAAAACGACCAAAATCTAAAACGAAATCTTCAAAATCTTTCTTTGCTTTTTCAAGCATTTCTTCTATTGAATAAGGAATCGTCATATCTTTATTTAATTCATATAATTCATAAAGAACGTCAGCTTTAATTATTTTTTGAAGAATATTGGCAAATTTTTCTTGCATTTCTGGTTCATCATTAAATCTAACGCCAAATATTCGTTCATATTTATCTTCAGCTTTTGAATAAAGACTATTATATATAATGTCGTTGTCTTGAATTAGCCTAAATGACGCTTCACGAGCATATTTATTAGCATCCTCTAAATTATCTGCTTCAATAATAGAAATGCAGTCCATATCATTTAGCCCACGAAATTTATCTTCATACGCTCTATAAACATATAACGACATTTCTTTTTTCTTCCTTTCTTTTTATCTTACATATATATTATAACAAAATTTTTTTAATTTTTCAAGTAAGGACACTTTATTCAAATATAGGAATCGCAAAATCAGCAATAAACATTTCAACATCTTCTTCTGCCATTTCTTGCAGCTCTTGAACAGAATAAGATTGTATTGCATCTTCATTTAATTCAAATACTTCAAAAGCAATATCTCCTGATACCAATTTATTTAAAATATTGGAAAATCTTTCATCATAAGCATTTGAACCATAGGGGAAGCCCATTATTTGTTCAAATTTATCATTAGCTTCATTATACAAATCGCCAAAAATACGATCATCATTCATAATGATATCATATGCAGTTTCTTTTGCCCAATCTTTTGCATCTTCCATATTTTTTGCTTCTATCACTTCAATTTTTTCTAAATTATGTAGTCCACAAAATTTATACTAATATGCTCTATAAACATATAAAGACAAAATCTCACCTTCTTTTTATATATTTATTATAACATAAATTTTTTATTTTGTCAATTAGAATTTTCATTTTCAGAATTGTTTTCATCTTCTTCGTTCTAATTAGAGTTATTTTTTTTGTCCAAATTATATTCGTTCCAAGATATATTGTATTAATTTCACTTGAGCCAAGCATAATTGCATTAATGTTATTTAAAGTCATGCCTACGTTTCACCTTCTCGTTTTAATTTAATATTAAAATTAAAATTTTATTCTATTTCCATTAAAGTGTGACTGTCAAGCACATAATACCTAGTGGAATTGATAGAAATATCCCGACCTGCTGTAACAGTAGTCGAATCTATTATTTTATTTACTTCAAAGGCCCTGTTTGTTGTTTCTTTCTCAACAAACATTTTTGATTTTATCAATTCGATTTTTGTTGAATCAGAGCTGTTGTAGGTATAAAGCAGTCTATCAATTTTTGTGTACTCCTGACCTCCGGTTGTTTTAAAAACACTTGATATTATATTTGTTGAGCCAGATTTAACCGCATAAATAGAAATAGCATTATTTTTAATTGAAAACCATTTTACGACTGGTGAATTTAAATCTCCGGCGCCTGAAGCTAATTTCAGATATATGTCCTCACTATTCGCCACAACAGAAAATTTACATTTTCTTATTTTTTTTTCATTATAATTTGCATAACTGGAATTAAAATCTAAATATAGTGAATCATCATTGAATGCCGAACTGGTAACCCGATAGATATAAGTGGTGTCTGATAATACGTCCCCCCTTGTAAACGTTATTGTATATATCCCATCAACAGAAAGCGTAAAAGTTGGTTTGTTTGAAGTATCAGCAAACTGCGTTTCAAGGTTGTTTGTTAGGCAAGTTATTCTGTTGTCTGCCGCTGTGATTGCATTGATAAACGCCTGTAAAAACTGCAATTCAGTGCCGTACATTGAAATTGTTTTTTCTATATAACTCATGTTTCCCCTCCATTTAAGTATAAAGAATACTGACAGTTGGCTTTGACTCAGTATTAACAGTCAGTGTGTTTTCTCCACTGCTTGTTGATATATCAACACCTGTGCTTGAAAGTGTAAGAGTATCTGAAAGTTCAAGCGGCTTGTTTACGGTGAATGTTGTTGTCTGACTGCTGCCGCCTGAGCTTACTACAACCGGTATTGTGTATCCATTTGTAATAGTCTTTCTCGGCTGAATTTTTACAGCAGAAATATATGCGGGGTCAAGCGGAGCCGATACACCGCCCGTATCCTGTGCGATTGCAAATTTTATGACCTGATTTGCTCCGACTGTAAAACGGACTGGAAACGGAGTCCACCCATCCATTAAAGTTCCAACGTATGTGTAAGTATCGCCAGCACCGTAAAGAAAAACAATAACAGAAAAGTCAAGACTTTGCCCTGTGTTTGATTTTTCTATTGATATTAAATAATCTCCCGCTTCAAGTTCCACATAATCGGTAGATCTGAGCCTTGATGCATTAACATAAAGTTCTCCGGTATCAGACCTGATCGTTCCCTGTTCAAGCGTTCCCGAAAAATAATTGATACTGCTGTCTCCGACACCCTCATAAGTGCCGTTTATGCTGTAATCAACAAGCTTACTGCCTGTTGTGGTAAACGTAATAGGCACATCACCGCTACTTCTATTATACTCCGTTGTGGTTACTTGTCTTAATAAAAGGGGTGATCCAGTGGAAGTATTAATATTTGCAGTAACATATCTACTGTCGCCACCTCCGCCATCTGTAAAAATATATAATGTATTTGGATCGGGCTAAACTAATTCATTGTATTCAGCGTGAGATAAACAAACAATATTTGACGGTAAATTATTTAATTTAGCTTTATCTGCCGCACTCATTAATCCTGCTGATTCTGTTGTAGCTTCATTATCAATAGTATAAGTATATAAAGAATCTCCTATATAAATCTTTTTATTGTCTATAATTATATAAAAAGCATTCTGATTTTTGGTAGGCAAAGCATTATACTCTGCCTATGTTCCATAATAAAATTTAATATTTTGATTTTTTTGAGGCATAAATATATCTCCTTTCATGTATATTGGAATAGCCAATCTTACTTGAAAATAAGATTGGCTATTCTTTGCCTATTTGGTTGGAAACCTACTCTGGCCGAGATCTTTATGGTTTTATAGACTCTGATGTATTTGAGTCCTTTCCAACCCCGCAATTATATTATACCAAAAATTTTCAGAAATGTCAAATTTTTTCCTTATTATGTTTTTTATCTTTTTTATTGTTAAATATAATTTATTATTTAAATATTCTTATATTTTTTAATTAAAGTAATGGTTTACAAGAAAGCGAAGCGGCGATGCTCCACTTCGCGGTCCCAGGAGCACCGCCCAGAATCAGACAGAACGTCCCCGCGGCCAAGTCATTGCCAGAGCAGCCACCGAATGACGCATATATAATTCCTGTATAGACTGCATTTTGATAATGACTATCTGCATAATAAGTTGATTGACTTCCGCCAGTAACCACCGCAGGCATAAAACCATATTTATTATATGACATTTTTTGTACATATCCATTTGAATATGGAACAGTTCCATTATCTATATATCCATTACCAGTTTGATTATATCCTATAACAGTAGAACCATCTTTTGTTCCATAAGTTAATTTTAATTTTATTGCATGATCATTTGTAATTAATCCTGCTGTTCTATGCCATACACAGCCCCAGAAATTTTCCATTCCAAAAACTTTAACAGCTGAATTACCATTTCCTGTAACTCCATAAAATAACCCTTTATCATTAAGGGTTCCTGTGATATATGCTTCTTTCGCAGTTTTATTACCAGTGTCTAAGCCTCTACCGAAAATAGCTTGAGTATTTAATGATTTGCCCATTAAAACAAGTAATCCATTTATTAACAATCTATCACTAAATGTTTCAATGTACCATTCTTTTGCAGTAGCAGTATTATTAGCTTCTGCTCTTGTCACTTCCGTCGTTGTGTCAGTTTGTGCATTTCCATTATTATTAGTAAGTCTTATTCCTGATAAAGAACGCATCTTATTAATTGCGGGGGCTGTATTAGAAACTCCACTAACCATCGTATAGTACATAAGTAGTTCCAGTATCCACGGCAAATGCCTCTGAACCATCTATTGCATTGGTAATTAAAGACAATTTATTTAAATCTGTAGACTGGAAGGTGTACTTTCTAAATCTTTTGTGCCCTTCTTCCACATATCCCAAATCTTTAGTACCGACATAATACATTGCAATACTACCAAAATCTGGAACGTCTTGTTGGGAATTAAAGAACATACCCATATAAATATACATTTTTTTCTCTCCTTTTTATTTATAATTAAGACTGCAAAGTAAAGTCCAATTTCCATTGTTTAAAATATAAGTTTTATTAATATCTACCACAAAAGCAACTGAACCATCAAGTGCATTAGTTATATTGTTAAGTTTTGCGATATCTTTAGATAAAAGAATGTATTCTCTATATCTTTTATTATCCTATTTTATGTAACCTGTTGAATTAGTGCCAACATAATACATTTTAATTCCGCCAAGTTTTTCGTTAGCCTCTTCAACAGAATTAAAATTCATACCAAGAGCCATATACATTATTATTTCCTCCTTAAAATATAATTTAATTTTCTAATAATAATAAAAAATAGAGTTTTATAGTTAATTACTTTTGACCATAATTCAAAATCAAAAAAATCTAAAACCAACTTGCGTCTCAAAAGGCGGGCATAAACCACCCTGTCAGCTTATTTCTTCTTGCGACCATTCTAAATCATTAATCCGCATTGTATAATTCCTACAATAAGAATAGCAAAAGAGAAGTTGCCTTTGAGCATCTCCTCCCAAATAGTTAATATAAAGTTCATTTTATCGCCATCTTGCAAAAAATATAAGGAGCCTGTTATAATCATTCTATAACAAACTCCTTAATTGCCATATAAATATCATTATCATCTTCTGTTTCGCATACAAGATTATCAAACTCAAGAGCGTGCAATACGCCTATAACTGATTTTGCGTTTACTCTCAATCCATTGCCATCAGTAATAGTAATTGGTGGCTTAAGAGCAGTTGTGATATTTACAAATTTATTTATATCAGTAACTGTATCAAGTCTAATTCGTACCCTCATTGTTTTTCACTCCTTTCAAACAAGTTAAATAAGCTTGTAAAAACAAGCTCAATTGCTTGGTTGATGGTTTATCACTCCCTAATTACAAGCAATCAACCGTTACTCGGGGGCTCCTCCACGTGGGCATTCCCTCCACCTGAGCCATTTCGCGCTCTCCGCCATCCTTTTTAATCTACTCATAAGGGTGATAAAACCTTATTTTCATTGAGGCGTGGAATCATTCCTCTTGGTGCGGGTGACGCCGCTCGAAGGCGCAGTAACATCCTGTTCCCAAAACAGGCGGGGTTCCTCTTCCCCTACACCCACATTTATTGTGCTACTAAAAAATAGAACCAGAGCGTACCCCAGCTCACTAAAAACTTCACACAAAAGTTTTTATGCTCCATAATATCTTATGAAAGGAAGGGTGGACCAGGGTCTTTCGACCAGCCCAGATATTAGCACGCCAAGAGGGATTCGAACCCCCGACAACACAGATTTCTTAATCATTTGGAAGAATTTTTTCTAAAGTATAATCTTTTAAAAAACTTATTCCTTTAATTTGATGATTTTTTGTTGGAGCAATCCTTAATTTTTTTGTTTTTGACCCACAGTCTTCAATAGGAATAATGTAACATTGATTATTATAATATGTTGCAAAATAATCAATTTGTCCTTTATAAGTTTTACTTATAATTTTTCGTGTATTTATATGAGTATTACAAGTGCTAAATTCTATTGCTTCATTATCTCCTATTATATGACTTGTTTTTACTTGAATTTTTAAAAATTGATTTTTATATTCAAGTAAAAAATCATATCGTGTATCAATCAATGGCTGACTAACAATATATCCTTTTTGTAATAAGGCTGTTGCAACTTGTAATTCAGTAATTTTTCCTTTAAATTGAGTTGCTAATACCTATATTATTTCCACCTTCTTATCCGCCTGATTAAGAAATCTGTTGCTCTGTCCCCTGAGCTACTGGCGTATATTGGGGGAGGTTAACCCCCACCCCGCACAGTTGACTCAAGAACTGAAAGTGTCTTACGAGCATTAAGAGCTTCCTGCTCTGCATTAGTAAGATACTTAATTGCTTTTTCCCAAGCCGCAGTTGCATCATTTACTGCTTTTGTTGCGGCGTCATACTTTGCCATAGCTCTCTTTACCCTCTTATTAGCAATCTTTACATCACACCTTGCAGTTGCAAGAGCAATACCTGTATCTTCGTTGTAGGTATCATTTTCATTACACTTTGCAACGCCTCTTACAATCTTACCTACGTAACTTGATGCTACAATTACCTTGCCCTTGCCATCCCTAAAAATCTTATAACGTGACATAAATAAACTCCTTTTTTATATTTTTTATTTAATAGTACGAGAGGAGAGACTTGAACTCATCACGTTTGTCGATTATCAGCCGACTGTTTTATCAATTAAACTACTCTCGTATATCTGTGGGTTTTGCTCCAAGCACCGTCAGGAATCGAACCTCTTGGTAATGAGAATCGAACTCATTTGCACCCACGGGATACCCTGTACCCTCGCATATTTTTTACTGATTTTATCGTTGCTCTCCAACTATCTTGTTCCTCAACAAGCAACATCGGGCAAGTTTTCTGTTCTTACAAACCCTCAGTCCCATTCGTACTGCATTACGCTATCTTGTTTTTCAATAGAAGATAACTTTTAGAGTTTTTCGGTGTCAGTTCACCAAGCTCCAGAGGTGGGGTACGATCCCACAACCTTCGCCTTAACAGGGCGCTGCACTACCTATTGTGCTACTCTGGAATATAAGCGGCTCTAACGGGATTTGAACCCGTGTCTAATGCGTGATTGCTCAAATTGAGTTATGACCTCAAATTTTAATCTATTAAATGTAAATTAAAGTTTTTACTATTAAACTATTTGAACCAGGCATTTGTCCTAACCAAGCTGAACGATAGAGCCATATATTTAAAGTGAGAAGTAAAAAGAAGAAATCATTTGAATGGGTGAAATGATTAGATTTAAAAAACTCTTCTCATTGAATAGTTTTTTCTTTCTTAGCAAAAGCTAATATGTAAAGAAGTAGGTTTAATTCTTGCAGCCTAACCCTTTTTTGTTAGGATCCTTCTTTGCAAGTCTTATGGTGCTGCCACAAGGAATCGAACTACCGACGCTGGGATTTTCAGGCTCACGCTCTACCAACTGAGCTACAACAGCATATTCAAGGTGATAATAATTTTACTTGCCATAAGCCTCTTATTAAGGATTTACTATTATCGCCTTTCTTTATCTTACATATATATTATAACAAAAATTTTTTATTTTTTCAAATTGTCATTTTCTTTCCAGAAACATTTTAAACAAATTGAGTTTAAATAGGCACTTGCTACTGCAATTTTTCCGCATTTTGGGCAAAGTATCCAACAAATCATACAGAAACCTCCTTATCCGTGCAGAAAAGAGAGGTCTTCTCTTATGCCATATTGTCTATATAATTCATCTTCCATTGTTTCAATCTCTTGCCAAGAGTAGCAATCACCAACACAAGGCGTCCTACCCATAGCAACATCTTCGATTATTTGTGCCATTTCTGTCTGATGATTTACCCAACCACCAAAAGCTCCTGACATATCAAACATAATTTATTCCTCCTTTTTTTATCTTACATATATATTATAACAAATTTTTTGTAAAAAATCAAAAGGGGTTATTTTAATTGGTGCGGGCGGCGGGAGTTGAACCCACAAAACCTTGCTTCTAAGGCAAGTATGTATGCCTGATTCCATCACGCCCACATAAAAGTTCCTTGTGTAAGAGTAAAAGACTCTCAGTACGAAGTCTGCAAAACAGACGGCTTTTTGAGCAATTCTTTTACTGCTTACCTTCGAGTGGAACTACTCTCGCAAGTTTAACGACATTGACAAGTCATAAATAAATATTTTTGGTGGGAGAGGAGGGTATCGCACCCACTCGAGTCGCATTGACGCAGATTTTACAGACCTGCCCATCTCTTTAATGGTTTACTCCCCCATATTTACAAGACACATTTTGTTTTAAGAAAGTGGGACTCGAACCCACAATTATAGATTTTCAGTCCATTATATTACCATTTCATTATTTCTCAAAGTTTTGCTGTGTGTGTCTTTGAAAGTATTATTAGCTGCTTCTTATGTTGAACTCGCCTGGAGCGGATAACGAGACTTAAACTCGTGACTAGGCAGTGGAAGTGCCTTATGTTGTCAACTACACCATACCCGCATAAATCTTGGAGGCGAGGGTTCCCGCCACCTCACTTGCCAAGCCAAGCTATCCGTTTGAAGACACGGCACTACCCATCGTCTAAGCACGTGGGATTAACCATTTTTATTACTAAAATTATGGTTTAATATAGGGGCAGCCACTACCCTATTCTCCTAAAGCCGCTATGCATACAACTTTAGGCTTTCCTCCGTCACTCTCGCTGCATCCCAAAGGAGGTCGGCTTCCAATCAAACAAATTTGTTTATGTTTCGGTGTGTAATAGCCACCATCAAGTTTTATGACATTGACAAGTCTTAGCTCTGGCAGTAGGATTCGAACCTACACGAAGGGCGGCGCTATCTCTCCCTTCAACTCTTAACTGAGTCGCGTCTTCCTGTTTCGCCATACCAAAATATATAAAATTTTGACTATCCAACCCGCATACTCCACAATAGTCTGGGCTTCCTAAACACAGCCGTTCCCGTTAATATGAATAGTAGGATTCGAATCTACACGCCATAAGGCAACGGGTTTTTACACCCATAGCGTCTGCCAATTCCGCCATATTCATAGTTGGTGTGGGTAGCGGGATTTGAACCCGCAATGTATCAGTCGTACAGGATTTTAAGTCCTGGGTGTCTCGCCAGTTCCACCATACCCACATATTAAGGGAGAATGATCTCCCTTAGTTTGATTCTGTTGTTCAATTCTTTTATATTCTTTTTATCTTTTACCGTTTTAGTTAATTTTTCCTCAAAAGACTCCTCTTTAACTACTCTCTGGAATTATTTATTCCAGAGAGTATTTGTCGGTTAAAATCTCTCATACATTCTCCATATCCAGTTCATCTAATGCTTTTGTTACCTGCTTCGCCTGAATTGCGGGGTCGGCATCTTCATATGCCTTTAGTCTTTTCATTGCTTCAGAAACATAGAGCAAAAAACTTCTTGATGTCGGGTTGCCTGTATCACAGGCGAGTCTGGTGTTGATAATTGCCATAAGTTCTTTTGTCGTCATAGAATATGCCGCCTTTCATAAAATTTAATGGAGCTGGTGACAGGAATCGAACCTGCAAACATCTTCATTACAAGTGAAGTGCAACTACCTATTGTGCTACACCAGCATATGCTTGGGGAAGGCTTTTTCTGCTCCTTCCCCTAACATTATTTTTACAAGGGGGCGGGCTACCAAGACTAAAAATGTAACCCATTGATAATGAAAACCGCATTATCATTTTGTTGCAACCTATTGTCTCTACGGGGATAAACTCAGGAGTTATCCAACCCGACGATTTAACTTACATCGACAAGCCACATCCTATTTTGGGGGATAGACCCAGAGAGTTCTCACTTATTTTAAACTCACAATGTCAAGCTTTTTCTCTTCAAAAGCTAAAGCCACATCCTTACTATTGAAAGATTCAAGTCACTATTGCTTATTTTATAGGAGAATAGAGTCCTATGGGTGCAGAGGTGGGGTTCGAACCCACGACTAACGACTTATGAAGACGCTGAGCTACCGCTGCTCTACTCTGCGATATATGGGCAATTTTGCAGATTGCTACGGTTTGCCCTCCACCGGAACCATTGTCACAGGCGATTCAACCGGAATGGTTTACCTTTCCCCATTAAGGCAAATTGCGGACTCTGGGAGTCGAACCCAGTATTTCTTGGATATGAACCAAGTGTGTAAACCGTTTCACTCAGCCGCCATATATACAAGGCAGAAATTTCGCACTTTTATTCCCTAAATAAACGCTTTTTATTATTTGCTGTGTCTGCCTTTCTTTATCTTACATATATATTATAACAAAAATTTTTTATTTTTTCAAGTAAGATTTTTTATTTTTAGCTTTTTTGCTTGGGGACGCGCCCGGGAGTCGAACCCGACTTCAGATATTTAGAGTATCTTTTCCTAACCGCTAGAAGACCGCGCCAGGTATCGCCACCCCCAACAAAACAGGGGCAGCACATTTCATCTAAAAACAAGACAATCATAGCTTTATATAAACCATCCAAGGGGGCGAAAGGATAGAAACTCTTTATTAAAAGCTATTAGAAAACTTTAAGTTTAATCTTAAAAAAATTTTTTAAATTCTTCTGTTATTTTATGTACCAATGTT
This sequence comes from uncultured Ruminococcus sp., assembly GCA_964629925.1. Lineage (GTDB taxonomy): Bacteria > Bacillota > Clostridia > Oscillospirales > Acutalibacteraceae > Ruminococcoides. The sequence goes on along the minus strand of CAZVSQ010000001.1, from coordinate 11,894 downwards.
TGCTGAAAGATTGTCTTTTTTTATCTTACATATATATTATAACAAAAATTTTTTTAAAAGTCAAAAAATTCTTTCAAAATCTTTGCTCTGCGGGGATTACGCAGCTTTCTCAAGGCTGCCGCCTCAATCTGGCGCACTCTTTCTTTGCTGATATTCAGTTCGTTACCAACCTCTTCAAGGGTGCAAGGTCTTGGAACGCCGATACCAAAGCGTCTTTCAATAATAAATTTTTCTCTTTCATCAAGAGTGCCAAGAACTGTATCAATAGCTTTTGTACGCTCTTCGTTCTCAATGCTGCTGAATCTATCTGCCGCAACTTCATCTTCTACAAAAGAGCCTATTGTGGTATCATCATCTTCTCCGACTGCAATATCAAGAGAAGTTGTATCTTTCATCCAGCTATAAATTTCCTTGACTTTTTCAACTTTCATATCAAGATACTTTGCGATTTCCTCAATGCGGGCTTCTCTTCCAAATCGCTGCTCAAGGTCACGCTCTGCTTTCTTGACTTTGCTCATCATTTCAATGGTATAAACAGGCATACGAATATTGCGGCTTTGCTCCATAATAGCTCTGGAAATAGCCTGCTTTATCCAAAAAGTAGCATAAGTAGAAAATCTAAAACCTTTTTCAACTTCAAACTTATCTACTGCTCTCATAAGTCCGCAGTTACCCTCCTGAATTAAATCCAGAAGTACGAGACCTCTGCCCATATAATGCTTTGCAATAGAAATAACAAGACGAAGGTTGTGATTTACAAGAGCCTCTCTTGCAAACATATCACCTGCCGCAAAAGCTCTCGCAAGTTTCTCTTCCTCTTCCTTTGTTAAGAGGGCATAACTTCCTGCCTCTTTCATATACAGCTTTACAGAACTTACTACTGTTGCGTCTATCTCAGGAATTTCGATATCTTCAATAACTATCTGTGCCATATAAAGCCCTCCAAATTCTTTGATTTTTCTTCTTTTTTTATCTTACATATATATTATAACAAAAATTTTTTAAAAAATCAAAAAAATTACTTTTATTTGGTTTTATTTTTTTGCCATTGATGACGAGCTTTTGATTGTTCTTTCCAAGAGCGTTGAAGCACTCTGGGACATTCATCCCACCATTTTGGCACCATCTTTATACCACTTCTGTTAAACTCTTTCATTTCTGGATTTGCAAATACAGTTTTTATCTGCTTTGTGCGGGGTAGCCTACAAAAATATCTATATTTGCGATGTTTTCCTGTATGAGGAACAGGACCATTCCTGAATGGAGGTGGAGTATGTTGAAAACGTTTCCCATATTTGGCTTTTGCTCTTCTTCTCCATTCTACATCTCTTGCCCAATATTCATAATTATATACGCATTCAGGAATAAATCCATAACGTATATTTCTATATTTATATGCCATATCATAATAATCTCTTGGATTAATAGTTCTATTATAATAGTCAAGAACCTGAATATATCTTTCTTGAGATGCCTCATTTTGATGACAAGCACACTTATCTATAAAACTGTTACGAATATTGGTAATATAAGTATTATTATTTAAGTCAGTACTCTATTCTCTATAAAAGAATGTACTTATATACCTTATGAAGTCCTGTTCATTATAAAAAGTTGTTATATAAGATTGTCTCTTTCCGTCCCAAACTTTTATGAGAAATGGATTTTCTATCTTATACATAACAAAAGCCCTCCTTACTGACAATTATAATTCTTTTGGCGGGCTATCTTATTAACATAATTACAAAATGTCTTTGCTTCCTTTTCAGTTTCAAATCTGAAACCAAAATAATCTGTGGGAGCATAATAATGCAAATCTTTTGCATTAAATTTATTCACCAAAAGCTGAACATACTCATCTACTGTCAGCTCCAATATTCTCATTGGGGTATACCATTTTGCTGACCTACCGCACATATTTTTTATATCATTGCAGTGCCAATATTTTCCATTACACCAGCAAGTCATTTGATATAGATGCAATACTCCCACAGAAATCACTCCTTTTTATTAAAGTCCCAACTTATCAAGCAATGTTGCAAGTCTCTCTTTCTCATCTTCTGTTGGTTCTGCTGGAACTGACTCTTTAACTGTTGCCGCAGTGAAGTCAATTACTTCTGCTTTCTTTGCGGCTTCTGGCGGAATAAATCCACCTTCAACAGGAACTTTCGCACAAGTAAGAGCAACTTTTATCTGGAGAATTTCTCCATTCTCTTCTCCATTAATGCGGATTTCTTTGCCATCATTGTACAAAAAACTGCCAGGGAAAGCTTCAAGTATCTTCTTTGCAACTTCCTGCTTTAAAACTGCACCTTTTGCTGCCATATCTTTTACCTCTCTTTTCTTAATTTTCTATATATATTATATCAAAAATTTTTTAAAAAATCAAAAGAGAATTAATAATCTGGTAACAAAACATATCCTTTATCCTTAATGGTGTCACCAAGTTCTATCATTCTGGTGCATATGTTACAAGATCCAGGCTTGTACATACAGCGGCGACCGCATTTACTTCTAAAAACGCCAAAATCATTTAAAAGATAGCGGCTATCTAAATGTCCTTTAAATGTAGGAATAATTTCTTCAACTTCACCAAACCATTTATGCTGTTTATATACTTTAAAAATAACTGCTTGACGGTCTCTATCTGAAACTAACTCAAATACATCTACTAAATCTTCATAGGCGGGAATATCATCAGGTCTTATAAAAAATGTTTGAATACTTGGGGTTTCTGGAAAACTTGATTGACAAATATTAGGAAATACTCTTATATTTATGTTTGTATCTTCATTATGTAAAATCTTATAAATTTTATCAAGGAAGAATCCAAGTTCTTCACATATATATATGTCAGTAGGGCTATAAGATTTAAACCCATATACTTGGTCTATTGTTGTGGCAAAATTCATAAAGAAAAATGGAAGTCCATACTTTTGGACTCTTTCTAAATGTTCACCATTCTAATATCGGATGATAAGCTTGAAATTTTTAAATGTTTCTCTCAGACCGCAGAATAATTTGGCATCAATATCATCAAAATTGTCTGAGACATCTATAACTATTGATTTATCAGAATATTCTTCTAAAAAATCTTTAAGTGTTTTATCTGTCGGTCTATATTTAATTTTTAACTAATCCGCATCTTTTAAATATGCGGAATGTGGATAATAGTCTAAACAAAACATTAAAATCCTCCTTTTTTCTCTATATGACAAAAAGAGGGAGAGATTCTCCCCCTCATCGGTATATATCACTCTGCATCGGCTTCAGCTTCTGCTTCTACATCCTCGCCCTCTTCAGCAATTCTGTAAGCCATTCTCTTCTTGCCGTCCTCAAGCTTTACCTGCTCCTTAACAACTCTACCAACCTTAACCAGCTTGCTTACACGAGCAGTAACCTTGTTCTTAGTAACCTCTTCGTCGTCAATCTTCTCAACGATTTCGTCAGCAGTGATGTAGTCATCTGCTTCAAAAATCATAGTATAGATAAGCTCAGTAAGCTCATCGCTTGCTGCTCTCTTCTTAGCGGCTCTTTCCTTGCTTGCTGCGGCTCTCTTATCAAGCAGTGCTACCTGTCTATCAATAAAATCCAGAACATCATTCGCATAAACGCCCTCAGGGAACGCATCCGCACCGAGACCCTCAATGATACCTCTGATTACCTCAAAATACATAGCCTTAGTCATCTTTTCCATAGTATTATCTCCTTTACTCTTTAAAAATTATTTTTTTTCTTTCTTTATTGTACTTATATTATATCAAAAATTTTTTATTTTTTCAAGTGGGTGGTCTACAAGGTGATACAAGTAATTTATCTCTGGATAGGATAAATTTTCAAAGAACAGCCCGTGACTTTGCAAAACTGCGTGAATTACTGCTTCTCCAAGCGGGATTCCTTTTTTCCTTTGTTCTTTTAATTGCTCTGCTGAAATCTCAAGTTTGATTTGACGGTGTATGGGAATACGACCACCATCAACTTCTAAATATTGCTTTTCCTACATTTTGTGATACCTACCCTTATTCATTTTTAGGGGCATAAACAACTTTATAGTCAAAGCCATCTTCTTGAACTGTTTCAAATTCAAAAGCTCCATCTGTAATTGCTTTGCAGGTAAGGATGTTTACAAGTTCTGTCCCATAGTATGCATCAAGGGCTTCTACCGCTTGAACCATATTTTCTCCTACTACAAGACCTGTAAAACACTTTGTCTTACAGGTTTCGCCCTCATAAGTGATGACTTCTACTTTATACTGCCAAAACCACATCTTCATAACCCCTTTCTTATATTATATCAAAAATTTTTTTGAAAGTCAAGAGGCTTACCAAATCCAGCAAACAATGCGAATAAAGCTCTTTTCATCTTCCCATTCACCCCAAGGATAACATACTTCAAGAAAAGCGTCAACACGCCGCTTGAGTGCAATCATTGGATTTTCGTGTAATGAGTCTTCTTCTGAAAAAATCGCACAATAGTGAGGATACTTTAATACAAAAATCTCCATATCCGCATAAGTAAACCAGTGAACACTTTTTTCTCTGCGGTCTTCTTCATCATCTAATCTTTCATTGGGAGTAGTTTCACCATCTTCAATTCCTTCAAATAATTCCATAGAAATAGCTTCTGAAACTTTTGGAGGAAGTCTGCGATGAATCCCGCTCATTTGAGCACGCTCAATAATCTCAAATAGTTCGTGAGTGCCATTGAAAGGAAATAAATCTGCGGGTGTCCAGTGATTATCGTCCTTACTATCTCTTACGTAAGGCTCAACCAATTCATAGGTATCCGTTTCAGGATTATATTTTTCAAGATAAAAAAATGGCGACCTTGACATTTGGTTTATCCTCCTTTCTTTATCTTACATATATATTATAACAAAAATTTTTATAAAAAACAACAAAAGAAAATAAATTGAGGGCATTACTGCCCCCAATTTATTAGCTGTCCGCACTCACTGCACCTTGAGCGTTTTTCTGCAATAGCCTGTGGAGTCATTGGATCATATAAACACTTGCGGCAACGAGGACACGTAACAAAATCATTGCGTTCTACGAAGCTATAATAGCCTATTTCCACAGGCTTTACAGGGGTATCTTTGTCAAAAGTTGCAGTGTCTCGCATTTTATTCCCATCCTTTCATTTCACGCTTTATTTCTCTGTCGCGGGCATCCGCCAATTTCTGCTTACGCAAGTTTTTTCGGGCAGGTTTTGCGCCCCTTAGAGGGGCATATTTGTTACAAGTCTGACAATAATCTCTGAATGTGCCTTCTCTGCCTTTTAAGCAGGCACCTTCATACTGGTAAAACATACATACTTTTTCTCTTTCTTTTGCCATATTTTTCCTCCTTAATTATCAAAAGATGCAAAATCAAGGATACAAGGAGTACCATTAGGTCTGTATCCATAGTTTCCGCTATGCATATCACAAAGAATCTCAGGGTCTATGTTTTCAGCATACTCTATAAAACGTCTTACTTTCTTTGCCCCAAAAATTTCAATACAAAGCCCAAGCCAGTCTTCATCAAGACCATAGTCAAATTCACTATTGAGGCTTTCAGCCTCTTTACGAGATGCTTTTGTAACACGAGAAGTTTCATCGCCATATGCATCCTCCTCTGCGATTGCTACTTCCTGAATAAAACACTTAAAGCCTTCTATCTCAACAAAAGGGTAAGTCTTTGCAACAAAGCAATTAAGTCCAACTTTTTTCAAATTCTTATACTTTTGCCATTCTGCGTCACAATAGTTCCAACCTATCGGAGATTCAGCATTAGAATAATCACACCAACACTCTTTAGAGTCAGGCTCTATTGAGTGTTCACACTCATAGCAGCTGCCGCAAGAATAAGGACACTCGCCGCCTTCAAGAGTGCATCTATAACCATAATTTTTTTCATACATACCATTGAAAGGTACTTTAATGACATAGTTTCCGAGGTGTGGAGAAAAAATAACCAGCTTAGAAATGCCATAATGAAGTTCTGCATCTTCATCTACTCTCTTAACTTCATCATAAATCATTTCAAAGTTAATAGGAATCTGGTCATTTCCACACTCAGGTCCAAACTGACCATCTGCAGGTATCATATCAAAAACTGCATTAACAAGTTTAAGAGCAAGTTCTCGATTAAAGTTCATATACAGCACCTTCCTTTGTTCTTTATCATTTTTCTATATATATTATAACAAATTTTTTATAAAAAATCAAAGGCACCCTTATGGGTGCCTCATATCATTTATTATTCTATTGTAATTTTACATCTTGTTAAATAAGTCTGTCTGACACCTTTATAAGTATCAAATTTTTTAATGGTTCCCGCAAGAACTATTGCATCGCCTTCCTCAAGAGATTGATGTGAAGATGTCATCCAAACGAAATGGAAGTTATCTACAATAAAGTTATAAATGTAAGTGTAGCCATATACACCAGAAAAACCTGTTATTTTTCCTACTATTGCTTCAATTCCTCTGATGCGGGTTCCTTCATCTTCAGGATAGAACTCAGAGGTATCATCGTCCAGCATCTCCGCAAGCTTTTCTTCAACTATCTGCTTTGCATCTATTTTCATTTCAGCATTTTTAGCAAGCGGTTTAAAATCATATACTTCATCAAAAGAAATCTCACAAAAAGAATATCCCTCGGGAAGATATATGGGGGCAGGTACGTGCCATCCTATAATAGGATTATATTTTGCCCCACGTTCCTTAAGTTCATCTTTTATCTGGTAAACATTGTCACCAACTACCATATGGGTGATAAGATTATCGTTAAAACCGAGTTTCTTTGCACATTCAAGTTTGTTAGTTTCAGCTTCCGCCATAAGAGTATTTATCTTTGCTTGCTTTTCAGCCTCTTTCTTTGCGGCAGCTCTTTCTTTAGCTTTTATCATTGCATTATACTCTTTTTCAGTGTATGCTCTAACAGTAGCCGTCTCTACGCCAACTCCATGGCAACGAAGGCACATTGTACCATATAAGGAGCAATAGGAATAACTACCGGAGCCGCCGCATCTTCTGCAAGGAATATGGATTTTTACATAAAATTTATTATTCTTGAGGGGGTTTTTGAAAGACTCTCCAAGAATTTGACAGCCTTCATATGAAGGGGCTACATAAATTTTTCCCATAACCATTCCTCCTTAATTACACAATGAACCAGTTGCCATATTCTTCCTGAGACCCGAAAAGCTGAATGTAGGCGGTCTCAAAGTTGTCAGAAGTTTTGAGATTATCCTGATGAACAACATCAAACTTAATGTTTGATACATCTTCAGTATAATCGTAATTGTCGTCGCCTTCCCAGAAGAAATATTCAAGATTAAGCTGTGCAGCTATCATCTTGCGGATAAGACCAGCAAACATATTAAGCTCTTTTTCCCTAATATCTTCCGACCAGATAAAGGCACCACGGAAGTCCTGAAGAGTACTTTTGATTGCGGGAAGAAGGCTACTGATTGCTTCACACCAGTCATTATCATTAAATGTAATCTCAAGATAAATTTTCTGTTCCATCGCATATACCTCACTTTTTCTTTTCTTTTTATTTTCTATATATATTATAACAAAAATTTTTAAAAATATCAATAAAGGTGTATGTGATGTGTTTTTTACTTGATTTCTTTAAAAAAATTATGTATAATATAATTATAAGGAAGGAGTGTACAGAATGGCATAGTATATTTATAGCGGTGAAACTGTAATAGAAGTAGGTGACACAATTCCATTAGATAAAGATAATATGTATGTAAAATGTAATGGATGGACTGTATCTATTTATGAAGTCAATTCAAGAGAAGAAGCAGAAAAAATGGCTGAAAAAGAAGGAAAAACTTTATTATCTTGGATGGATATGGAAACAGAGAAGCCGATATATGGCGGAATTAATTTGAAAAGGAAGTAAAGAAATTTTTACCTATTGCCGCAATTTGCGGCAATAGGTAAAAAGAAGGGAATGAATAGAGAATTGTAAGTATTTTGAAGAAGGTTTTTATTGTACAAAGTTCATTGTTGAAATGACTGATGGTATGTGTGACTATTGGACAGGACAAAAGAAACTTACAAAAGATCAGCAAGAAATGAGACAGACTGTTGAAGATTACACAAAATATGGTATACAGCTTTTCGATGTAAATGGTAACTCGCCTCAGTGTGATGCAGATGTTCTTGATTGAAAGAGCAATTAAGTATAGCTTATAAAATATTGGTTTAATTTATGCGGAGGCGGTTTTAAGGTTGCCCTCCGCATTTAAAAAAGGAGAATAAAACAATGGCAATAATAACTCAAAAAGCAATAGCAAAGTTAAAAGAGGATATAAAAGAGGAAATAATATCATAGTATTATGCAGAAACAATGAAAATGTTAATAAAAATAGCAGATAAATATATGGAAAATGAATTAACTTTGTAGGATATAAGTAATTTTTCATTATATATGAGTCAAGTCTTTTTTGATTCACTTAAAAAACTTGATAAAATAAATATAAAATTTATAATAGGAGGAAATGAAAGTGAAGGCGATAGTTCCAAAGAAGAAAACCATATAGGGTGAAACAACAACTCCTGTTTTCAATAGAGAAGAAAAAAGAAGATTAAAAAGGGATAAAAAATATGGTATTGCGCACGCTATGTTATAGAAGGCGGCAATGGAAAAAATATTAAATGATATGGAGGCAATGGCAAATGAAAACGCTGGAAATGAATCTGAATAAAATTATTAGTGAAAATGAATTACCGCAAGGTTCAGTTGTTGTTTTTCGTTTTACTTTTGGAGAAATGGATATGGAGGAATTAGCAGAATTTGCCGAGTATGTTCATAATTTTTTTAAAGAGAGAAATATTGATACTGTATTTCTTCCAGATGTAATAGAAATAGACTCAATAAATAATTGTAAACAAATTATAGAAAATTTATCTAAAGAACTTTATAAATATTCAGAATTACAAGACAAACTATTAGAGGAAAGAGAAAGATATGAATTATTTTGAAATTGAGCTACTTGTGTGGGCTATTTTTACAACGCTCGCATCGGTTTATGAATTATTTATAATTATATATAATGATACGGATAGTGATGCTATTTTAGTAAGAAATAAAAGAATAGTAGAATTGAGCGAAAAATTGACAAAAATTGAAAGTCAAAATCTTGAACTCGAGAGTTAGATAAGAGAGCTAAAAGAAAAGGCAAATAAGCAACCTGTGAAAGCTAAAGTTAGAAAAAGAAAGGATGACCGCAATGATTGATTTTGATAAGATAATTGATGGCATTGAAATGATAGAGTTCTTTAATCAAAGAGCAGGTAGAGAACTATGGATGGCTAAGCCAAAAGACATTCAAGATGCTGATATACAAAAGGAACAAGAGATTTTACTTGCGGCGAGGGATGCTCTTTTAATTTGTTCCTATTGTAATAAAGAAGATATAGAGTAGGCAGAAAAAAGAAGGGAAGCCGCACAAAAAAGATATGATGATGATGAATTGGAACTTAAATATACAATTAGTAGTATAAAAATGTATGATATAGATACAAATGAAGAGATTATGACGCTGGAACCGCATCCTATTGAGGAGGGTGGATTAGGATGGTAATGAATTATATTTATATTCTATGGGGATGGATTATTTGTGTTTATATTTTTATAATTATATTTAATTCGTGGGAAGTCATAAATAATAGATTTGATTTTATTTTAACATTTGGAGTTCCATTATGTATATTATTATGTTATTATTGGAATAAAGAATGGAAAGAATGGTGGATAGAAGAATATGGCGAGTAAAAAAGAATTATTAAACATAGAAGAAGTTAGTGAAATGTTTGGCTATCCCATTAGTAGTTTAAAAACTAATTTTAATAGAACTGCCGCATCAATAAAGAAAAAGTATAATATAGATTTATATAAAATAAAAGAAGGGGGCATTACTTATTATATTCCTCTTAAAGAAGAAAGGGCATTAAGTATTTATGATGAGGTTAAAGATATTTCAATTTCAACAGAAAGTTTGAGTTTTGAGGCTTTTGAATTTTTTGTTTTTTTAGCCCTTGCCGCATCAAATCAAAGTGTTTATAGAGGAACACGAGAAAATTTATTAAAATATATGGAACTTCCTATTTCAAAAAAGAATTTATCAGATTTAGATTTAGTATTAAAAAAATTAGAAGAAAGAAAAATTATAAAAGTAGATAGAGGAAAACAAATTATAGTTGCATATATTACAGAAGAATTAGAAACTGAAATGCCTATTCGTATTAGTATGTTAAGGGAATGTAGGAAAATAGCAGAAGATAATAATAAACAATCAAAAAAAATATCTCAATTAATTCAAGTATGGCAGGCTATTAGATTATGTGAAAAGAATCAACCTTTTACTTATGCGGAATTACAGAAACAAACAGGACTATCTTATAAACAAATTAGAGATGTTAAAAAATTACTTGAAACAAATGACATATTTAAAACAAATCGTGTGGGAAGTTATTGGGCTTGTTTAGGAATGAATGTAGATTTAAATGCATTTTATGATAATGATAATATAGTAGATAGCTGACCGCCGCATCTATAAGCATTTGCGACAACTTTTAAATGTTTTGGTAAAGATAATATATTATTATTATCTTTACCAAAATTGCCGATTTTTGTCGCAAATGCCTATTTTTTACGTTGTCACATATCTGCTCTTGCTTCCCACCATAAAGTAGTATTTTTCTTTAAGATAATATATATTATTATTATCTTAAAGAAAATATCAAGAATATGGTGGCGAACAATTGTTTTTTTTGTCCTCACTACCTGGACATTGGTTACTTTATCGGGGCGAAGCCCCGATGGGACGTCCTCTCCCTTTGTCGGGGTGAGGGAGGTACTGATTGGAAATTAAAAAAATTTTATGTTATAATTTAAGTAATGAAAGAAGATTTAAAGGAGAAATTTAATGGAATCAAGAATAATAGTGGAATAGTTTTTAAATAGGTTGACTGACTATTGTCAAGAAGAAAATATATATTGGAAAACAACTAATTCTATTGTATCATCAATTAAGATAGACCCAGAAGATAAATTAAGAATTTTTGTACTTGCGGGCGGAGTAAAAGATTTTTATTATAGTTTTAATATTAAGGGATTATCTTTGGTGTGGTATGAAGATGAAGGTGTATGGAGAGCTTTTGAAAATATGGAAGGATAGTTTCGACTTGAAGTGTAAAGGAGGTTAAATTATGGAAATTTTAAAACAGGGAGAAAAAATGCCTTCTTATGTGTTCTCTTGTAAGAGATGTGGATGTATTTGGAGAGCAAAAGAAGGAGAATATGTTGAAATAAGAGGATGGCGAGAAGGAACGTTTATTCCTATTTATAAAGGATTGTTTTATGTCTATTGTAGGTGTCCTAATTGTAGGGAAGAAGCAATGATGAAGGGCAGATATAAAGAATATGGCGGGAATGGATTATTTGAAGAATATATAATTGATTTGGATAAGATATAATATTAAGGGGCGGTATTGTGAAGATTTTAAAGATGGGAGAAGTACCAGATGAGTCGATAAAATTTATTTGTAGCTATTGTAAATGTGAATTTATTGCAGATAAGGGAGAATATAGTAAGTATTATCGTCGGAGGGAAGATTTAATTTTGTATATGATAGCTTGTCCTTGTTGTAGCAAATATGTACTTGTAAAACAAAAACCGAGTTATTAAAAAATATTAGGGGCTATATGGAGGAGAGGATTGAAAGTTTATTGGGGGTGTATTAGGGGGTATATTAAAGTATTAAGAAAAATAAATAGGGGGTACTTAAAAAGGGGTAAAAATAAAAGGGGAGTAAATTAGGAACCGAGTAGAAAAGATTTAAAAAATATTTGAAATGGAACTAGAGAAAATAGAAATGAAAAAATATT